>JAGYNT010000021.1 GCA_018399615.1 Acholeplasmataceae bacterium | reverse complement strand
AGTATCGAAAAGATCCTTCAATCCGATTGATTTCACGTGGTTCACTTGTCATCCTCTCCTTTGAAAATGGTGTCATAAAACGTTTCGTCGTCAAGCAATGATTCGATCGTCCGGATATGGGGATACATGATTTCGTCCAGGGCGATCATCGGAATGTGTCCGCGAATGAGATCATAGGCGATTTTCGTGCGTTTTCCCATGTTCTTTTTTTCTCGGAAATCGATCGCCTGCGCCGCCGACATCAGTTCGAGGGCGATGATGCGTTTGACGTTTTTCAAGATCATCTCGAGTTTGGTTGACGCACCGAAGCCCATCGAAACGTGGTCCTCCTGATTCGCCGAAGACGGAATCGAATCGACCGATGCCGGATGGGCGAAGACTTTGTTTTCGCTGACGAGCGACGCCGCGACATACTGGATGATCATGAACCCGGAATTGAGTCCGGACTGTTTTGTCAAAAAGGCGGGAAGTCCCCCGGAAAGTTGTGGGTTGACGAGCCTTTCGATGCGTCTTTCACTGATGTTTCCGAGTTCCGACAAAGCGATCGCGGCATAGTCGAACACGAGCGCGAGCGGTTGACCGTGAAAGTTCCCCGCACTGAGCACGTCCGAATCGGAGAAGACGATCGGATTGTCCGTGACGGCATTCATTTCGATCTCGACGACATCACGGGCATGCCTGAGGGCATCGAGCGAAGCGCCGTGAACGGCGGGCGCGCACCTCAGACTGTAGGCATCCTGAACGCGCTTTTCCGATTGTCTCGTCGTATATGCGCTTTGCGTGAGATTGGAAAGAACTTCCCGTGCCACATCGATCTGTCCTTTGTGTCCGCGCACCTCGTGGATCCTGGGATCGAAAGCGCATGCGACACCCTCCAGGGCTTCTGTGGTCAGAGAAAGCGCGAGGTTCGCGTATCGCATCAATCGAAACGCGTCATAGAGGACGAGTCCGCCGATGGCGTTCATCGCCTGTGTGCCATTGATCAGAGAAAGACCTTCCTTGGCGAACAGCTGCTCGATAGGCCTAACTTTCGCTTTAAGAAGGGCTTTTTCAGCATGCATGCGTACACCCTTGTAAAAGACTTCACCGCGACCGATCAGCGGAAGCGACATGTGCGCCATCGGTACGAGATCCCCACTTGCCCCAAGGCTTCCATGGTCGAAGACGACAGGTGTGATCCCTTCGTTCAGAAAGCGGACGAGCGTTTCCAGAACATCGATTCGAATCCCGCTGTAACCCTTGATCAAGGCGTTGACACGCAGCGCCATCATCGCCCGAACGACATCTTCCGCCAATGGTTCACCGACACCACAGGCGTGACTCATCAGGAGATTGACTTGCAGCTGATCGAGTTTGTCCGAATCGATCTTCACGTCCGACAAGTGACCGAATCCGGTATTGATCCCGTAGACCGGTCGGTCCGATTTACGGATCCGTTCGACCACTTGGCTCGCTTTTTCTACGTAACTTCTGTTATCATCGTGGATCATCACGTCTTCCCTATCCCGCGCAATCCGTTTCAGTGTGTCCAGATCGAGTGTTTTTCCATCGAGTATGACCATGCATGTGCTCCTTTGAATGCGTATTTTCTATCCTTGCATATGAAAACGAAGGGCCAATCCGAAAGCCCTTCGGCTTCATGTGTCTCAAGCGATCGCTAATCGTTTTACGACAGTTCCGATACGAGTGCACCGAGTGCGATCGAATAGAACTTCGTTTCTTTCGTATCCGCCCGACTCGTCAGGACGATCGGTTTGGTCGCTCCGGCGATGACGCTCGCGCTTTTCGCGTTTGCCAGGAACATCATCGACTTGTAGAAGACGTTTCCGGCTTCGATCCGCGGCATGAGGAGAAAGTCGACATCACCGGCAATCGGATCGGTGATGTTCTTGTGTTCCGCCGCTTTTTTATCGATCGCGTTATCGAGAGCGAACGGACCACCGATGACGCAATCCTTGATTCGTCCGTTCTGATAGCGTTCCACGAGAATCTCGGCATCGAGTGTCGCCTGCATTTTCGGGTTGACTTTTTCCACGGCGGCGATACAACCGATCGCCGGATTGCGTATGCCGATCGCTTTGGCGATATGCACGCCGTTTTCAATGATTTCCTGCTTGATGTCGACATCCGGATCGATATTCATCGCTCCGTCACTCATCAACAACAATTTGTGATAGGTCGGAATCTCGAGCACACTGACGTGCGAGAGCCTGTTCGGTGTTCTCAATCCGTAATCCTTGTTGAGTACCGCACCGAGGATGACCGAGGTATCGACGAAACCTTTCATAAGGAAATAATCTTTGTTTTCCCTGACCAGCTTGACGGCTTCCCGACAGGCTTCTTCGGGATCGGAGAAATCGAGATAGGCATAATCACCCACCTTGTACTTGAGATCGGCGAGCATCCGCTTGATTTCCGTCGCATTTCCGACCAGAACCCCTTCGATGATCCCGGCATTCCGTGCCATCTCTACGGCTTCGAGGACATGATAGTCGTTCGCGACCGCGACGACGAGTTTCTTCGTTTCGAGTGCCTGAGCGCGTTTGACGAGGTCATACATCGTTTGCAGCATAAAAATCACCTACTTATATTCTTTTGCCTCTTCTTCACCCTTCAATACGCGCAGGGCTCCGAGGGCAAGTGCCTCCATTTCGTTTTCACCGGGATAGACGATGATCGGCGCGATGAACCGGACGCGTTCCTCGATTTCCCGGACCGCGAGATCATCGTATGCGAGCCCGCCGGTCAGAATGATCGCGTCCACGTGTCCTTTCAGAACGGCACTTCCGCTGCCGATTTCTTTGGCGATCTGATAGCACATGACCCGGTACATGAAGCGTGCGTGCTCATCGCCGTTTTCGATCATCTCGCGGATCTTTCGTCCGTCGTTGGTCTTGAGATAGGCGACAAGCCCACCTTGGCCATAGTTTTTCCGTTTGATCTCGGCAAGCGTGTATGTGCCGGAGAAAACCATTTTGTATAGCGGTCCGATCGGAACCGATCCGCTACGCTCCGGTGACATCGGACCATCCCCGTCGAGCGCATTGTTCACATCGATGACACGACCGTTTTTATGGATACCGACACTGATTCCTCCGCCCAGGTGGGCGATAATCAGATTGAGGTCGTGATACGATTTCTTGAGTTTTCGTGCCGCCTTCAGCGCCACCGCTTTCTGATTCAAGGCGTGAAACAGACTGTCACGCCTGATTTCGGGCATCCCCGTAAATCGGGCGATATCCTCCATTTCATCGACGGCCACGGGGTCGACGATGAAACTCGGTATGTCATGGCGATCACCGATTTCCTTGGCGAGTACGCACCCCAGATTCGATGCATGTTCGCCTCGGGGTGCTTCTCTCATGTAGTCGACCATCTGATCGTTGACGGCATAGGTTCCACCTTCGATCGGCTTGAGCATGCCGCCACGTCCGACAACGGCATCGAGACGATCGAGTTCGAAGCCTCTTTCATCCAAAGCGGTCAGGATGGCCTTTCTGCGGAAATCGTACTGATCGATGATGTGTTCGAACCTGTTGATTTCCTTGACATCGTGTTTGACGTTGTCATCGAAAACGCACCGGTCGTTCTCGTAAACGGCGAGCTTCGTGCTCGTTGATCCGGGATTGATCGCGAGTATCGTATAAGTCATAGTGCCTCCTTGTCATGCTTTCTTGAGCACACGTTCATTATATCATGTTAGCGTTTTCACGACAACCGGAAGTTGTCTTTCCGTTGATCTCGACATCCCTGAGCAGACGGACGCACAGCGTCAATCCATAAGTCTTGGCGTAATCGAGTGCCGTCTTCATCCACGGATCTCGCCGCATCGGGATCCCTTTCTCGATAAGCTTGCGTAACGTCTGATGATCGCGATTGAGTACGGCGAGCGTCAACGCCTGTGCTTCTGCGAGACGCAGATACTCCGGCTTATGGGCATATTCTGACAAAAAGGATTCGAGTTCTTTCCTGTCATGGATGCGTGCCGTATCCCCCGGTGACTCATAGCGCCTGTTGGCGATCTTGATATATGAACCGCTGTCGAGCAGACATCGGACCGTCTCGTTCGTGCCATAGCGTATGGCGTTGAACAGAGGTGTCTCGAACTGATCGTTCAGATCATTGGGATTGAGATCCTGCCTCAGTAAACGTTCGATCATTTTGACGCTTTGCGTTCGTGCGGCGTAATGCAGCAGCGTATTGCCCCTTATATCCTTTTGGAACCACGACTGTTCGCCGACTTCGAGCACGTATTTGATCACGTCTTCTTTCCCCGCCATGATCGCGTAGTGAACGGGAAGAAGATCGTCCTTGGTCTTTTTGTTCGTATAGCTTCCCGCTTCAACCAGCAACTTCAACATCTTCGAATCGCCCTTGCGGGCGGCGAAATGAAATGCCGTCTCGCCTCGTCGGTTGACGATATTGACCTTGGCGAACTTGCCGATCAGAAGCTTGGCGATTTCAAGCTTGCCCTTGCGGGCACAATCGAAGAGTGCCGTCTCGCCATGGACATCGACGAGATTGACGTCGATATCCTGATCGAGCAGAAAAAGGATGACATCCATGGCACTCCCATGAACGGCGTGATGCAAAAGACTCTTATAGGTTTCATCGACCATTTCCAGATGCGTCAGATGCGATTCGAGAACGGAAAGATCATTGTTGGCGGCACACATGAACAGATCCATCGTATCATCACCTCCAAACCCATTTTACCGTATTTTTCGCTCTTTGATCGAAAAAAAACACGCGGACTAGGGACGCGTGTTTCAGGACATGCTATTTGACCGCTTCTTTAAGAAGTTTGCCGGCTCTGAAAGCAGGCGATTTCTGTTCGGGAACGGTGATCCGTTCACCGGTGCGTGGGTTTTTACCCGTTCTTTGAACGCGAGTTCTTACCTCAAACGTACCAAACCCGGTAACGACGACTTTTTCTTCGCGTTTGCCGAGTGTCTCCGATACGGTATCCGTAAAAGCTTTCAATACGTCTTCTGCCACGCGCTGAGTTACGTCAGCACGATTCGCGATGATCGCGATCAACTCCGTTTTATTCATTTGGTATCCTCCTTAATTAGATAAGTCGATTATAACAAATTTAGGTTGCATTTGCAATCTAAATTTCACATAATAAGCGAATTGACGGCTTAATAAAGCACTTTTTATCAAAAGTCTTCCGATTTCAAATCCCGCGAAAGCAATTTCTTCAACGCATCCTCGACCGAGACGTTTTCCGTAATGATTTCGTAAGCCGCTTCGATCATCGGCAATTCAAGTTTATGGTCTGCCGCCATGTAGTGCATCGCTTCGATCGTGCGGATGCCTTCGATGGTCTGTTTTTCCTCGGCATAGATGCGTTCAAGCGGAACTCCGAGCCCGATACGCTTGCCGGCACGAAAGTTTCTCGAGTGTTCGGAAGAAGCCGTGACGATCAGATCACCGATCCCGGTCAGACCGAAGGCGGTTTCCTTACGCCCTCCCATCGCTTCGACGACACGGACGATCTCGACAATGCCGCGCGTTATGACGGCGGCACGCGCGTTTTCGCCGAGCCCGAGACCCGTACAGGCGCCACTGATGACGGCGATCGCGTTTTTCACTGCGCCTCCGACCTCGCAACCGATAAGATCGGGGGACGTATAGACGCGCAAATAGCTTTCATTGGAAAACAGTCGCTGAACGTGGAGCGCGAGGTTCCGATCATTACTCGAACTGACGAGCAACGTCAGTTTTCGTTCGATGACTTCCTCGGCATGCGAGGGCCCCGTCAATACGACGAACCCTTTCAAGCGGCTGTGATCGATCTCTTCCGCGGCGATTTCACTGACGCGTTTCGATGTCACCGGTTCGATGCCTTTGGCGACGTTGATCAGGACGATCTCGTGATCGAGTACTCGGTTGATATCTTTCAATAGCGAACGGACCGCCTTGGTCGGTACGCTCAAAAGCACATACTCGGAGAAAGCGATCGTCTCCCGGAGCGAGCCGGTCACTCGGATTCTCGGGTCGAGCCGGTTGCCGAAAAAGGGATGACGATGCGCTTCGATCGAGCGGATGACGGTTTCACTTTGATCGTGGACCAAACAATCATGTCCGTTGTCTGTCAGCACTTGTGCGAGCGTGGTGCCCCACGCTCCGCCACCGATGATGGCTACATTCATGTCAATCCTTCTTTCTCAAAATGATTTTCAGGGGAGTTCCCGTGAAATCGATGGCCTTGCGGAGCTGGTTGGCCAAATATCTTTGATAGGAAAAGTGGACGAAGTCGGGATTATTCACGAAAAACACGAACGTAGGTGGCTTCGAAGCGACCTGTGTCACGTAGTTGAACTGAGCTTTTCCGTGATTGTGAATCGGTGTCGGATTCATTTGCAGCGCATCCTGAAGAATGTCGTTCAGGACGCTCGTCTTGACCCGCTTGTGATAATTTTCATAGGCGAGATTCAAAGCCGGAAAAATCGTTTGGATCCGTTCACCGTGCTTGGCGGAAACGAATACGACGGGCGCGTACGGCAAGAACTGGAATTCATGCCTGACCTTGTCTTCCATCTTTTTCATCGTCCGTTCATCCTTGGTCACGGCGTCCCACTTGTTAAAGACGATGACGACGGCCTTGTAGGCGTCCGCGATGAACCCGGCGACGTGCTTGTCCTGTTCGATGATTCCTTCTTCCCCATCGATGACGAGGAGGGCGACTTCGCTGCGTTCGATCGCGCTGAGCGCGCGAAGAACGCTGTATTTGTCGGCATTCTCATAGATCTTTCCGCGTTTCTTGATCCCGGCGGTATCGATGACGACATAGTGCTTGCGGTCCTTTTTGAACTCCGTGTCGATCGCGTCCCGGGTTGTTCCGGAAATCTCGCTCACGATCGTCCGTTCTTGACCGAGAATCGCGTTGGCAAGAGAAGATTTCCCGACATTCGGTCTACCGACGATCGAAAAGGCGATGGCATCCTCGTATTCCGTCTTGGCCGGCTCGGACATGAAAGAAATGATCTTGTCCAAAAGATCGCCGATGCCGATGCCATGATGGCTGCTGACCGCGATCGGATCCCCGAGTCCGAGGGCATAGAATTCGTAAGCGTTCGCCATCTGCGCGACGTCATCGATCTTGTTGACGACGAGCAAAACCGGCTTTTCGCTCTTGTAGAGCATCTTTGCGATATAGTGATCGCTCGTTGAAATCCCCATTTTTCCGTCCACGACAAAAAGCGTCACATCCGCTTCATCCATGGCGATTTGAGCCTGAGCCTTGATGTGGGTTAAAAAAGGGGCATCACCAAGATCGATGCCCCCTGTGTCAATTACTCTGAAGTTCTTGGTCAACCACTCGGCTCTCGCATATATGCGATCCCGGGTGATGCCGGCGGCGTCGTCCGTAATTGCAAGCCTGGAACCGACGATTCGGTTGAACAGACTCGACTTACCGACATTCGGGCGACCCACGATAGCTACTTTGAACGGCATAGATCAACCTACTCGCTTCTATTTCTTGAGGTCATCCTTGAAGAGGTCACCGATCGTGATCTTGTCTTCCGCTTCTTCGTCTTCAAGATATTGTTCGAAGGATGAACGTTCCTGTTTTTCCTGAACGCGACGAATCGAAAGTTTCATGGTCCAATGCTCGCGATTCGCTTCAATGACGAGTGCTTCGACTTCGTCACCGATGGCGAAATAGTCTTCGGGACGACCGATCTTTTCCATCGAAAGTTCACTGCTCAAAATGGTTCCTTCCACGCCTTGGACCTCAACGGTCAAGCCGTCCTTCGTCACTTCCTTGACGGTTGCCTTCGTGACATCGCCACGACGCACGGTAACGTTTTTCCACGGGTTGTCCTCGATCGCTTTCTTGCTTAACGAAATCTTCTGTTTCTTGAGATCGAGTTGGATGATCTTGAGTGAAAGAGAATCGCCGATTTTGACATAACTGTCGAAGTTGTCGTTCGGATTCCAGGAATACTCGTTCTTGTGCAACAGACCGCGAACATCACGAGCGACTTCGACGATGATGCCGAAAGGAAGTTTTTGGAAAACCGTACCTTCGACGGTATCGCCCACGCCGTGGGTATCGTAGAATTCACGATAAGGTGTCTTTTGCAGCGCCTTCATCGAAAGGTCGAGGCGATTGCCTTCCTTCTTGATGACCTTGACTTCGATTTCCTGTCCGAGATCCAGAACATCTTCGATCTTGTCGATCCGATAGTGACTGACCTGGGAGATGCGCAAAAGCCCGACGACATGGTCGAAACGAATCGTCGCCGCATGGGCTTCGAGTTTATCGACTTTGCCCTTCAGAACATCACCGGTATTGATCAGTTCGAGTTCTTCCTGACGTGCTTTGAGTCGGGCCTCGTAGGCTTCCTGACGAGCTTTTTCGAAAATGGGCTTGCGGGAAGCGACGATGCGTTTGCTGCGTCCACGCTGGGTGGCTTCAATGATCAGAATATCGAGTTCGCGACCCTTGAGCTTGTCCTTTTCTTTGACAAGTTCGAAGTCGAGCAGACTATAGGGAAGAAAGACATCGTTACCGAGATAAGAGAGAATAATGCCCTTGTCCTTGATCTGACGGACTTTGGCTTGGACAATCTCCTTGTTCTCAACGATCGTCTTGATCTTTTCAAAGTTCTCTTCCTGGAGAAGCGGTAAGCGCGACAAAAGGATCTGTGCGGGATCATCCGTGATTTTCTGGACGCGGGCACGAACCTTCTGACCTTCTTCGATAAGGCCGATGAACGTGCTTGGCGCCGGTTTGCTGTAATTGTCGAGATGGATTTTCCCTTCCGTCGTATACTGGACGTCCAGGTAAATCGTGTTCTCTTCGATTTTGATGACCGTACCTTCGACGATTTGGCCGACCCTCAACGTATTAATCTCCATGTTTTTTCTCCTTTTTGTCGATTAAATCTATAATTTTATCAACCACCTCTGCGATGGTCAAATAAGTCGTATCGAGCATGATGGCGTCATCCGCCATTTTCAAGGGCGACTGTGCCCGCGTTGAATCTTTCTTGTCGCGCAAAACGATCTCATCGATCACGTTTTTCATATAGACGCGTTTGCCTTTGCGCATGCTTTCCGCAAAGCGTCTTTTCGCGCGTTCCTCGACGTTTGCCGTCAAAAACACCTTGAGATCGGCGTTCGGCAAGACGACTGTCCCGATATCTCTTCCATCCATGACGATGTTTCCGTCACGAGCCGCTTTCTGCTGCAAGGAAACGAGTTTCTTGCGGACATACGGGAAACTCGAGACGAGAGAGACGTTTTGCGTGACTTCGTCACTTCGAATCTTTTCGGTTACGTCCCGATCGTCGATGTAGATTCGATCGAGATCGTAGTGGATCAAGGAGGTTTCCAAAAAACGGTACGCATCCTCATCGGTCAGATCGATTTCGTTTTCGATCGCCTTCAGCGTGACCGCGCGATACATCGCGCCGGTGTCGATGTGCGTCCAGCCGAGGCGTTTTGCCACGCGGGAACTGATCGTGCTTTTCCCTGATCCGGCCGGTCCGTCGATCGCGACTTTAAATCCAGGCATGATTAACCTCCATACAACCCTCATTATACCATAAATATTCAATCTATCCAATCGATTATGACTTTTTTTCAACGGTATGACCGTATAAACGCTTGATCTCGTGAATTTTCAAAGGACGGTACGAGCCTCGTTCGACGCCTTCGAGTGTCAGGAAGTCATAACGGACTCGTGTCAGCTTCTTGACTTGGTGTCCGATCGCCTCGATCATCCTTCGAACCTGCTTGTTTCTGCCTTCCGAAATGACAATGGAAAGCAGTGTGGACTGATTCTTTTTGTCGAGTTCGAGAAGTGAAACGTTTTTGGGCACGGCAAGACGCCCCTCATCGATTTTCACGCCTTTGCGTAGCGTTCGAATGAGATTTCGAATGACAATGCCGTCGACCCGTACGAGGTATTCTTTCTCGATATCGTGCCTGGGGTGGGTCAGACGTTCGGTGAGTTCCCCGTCGTTTGTCAGCAACAACAGACCTGCCGTATCGAAGTCCAGACGACCGACCGGGTAAACCCGCAATTCCCGATCCGCCGGATCGAGAAGATCGATCACCGTTTTCCGACCTTTCTCATCGTCGGTCGTCGAAACGACACCGGTCGGCTTGTTCATCAGATAATAGACGTTCAAAACCTGTTTGATACGCTTTCCGTCGACTTCGATCACGTCCGAAACATCCACCTTCGTGCCGAGTTCCGTCACGACGTTTCCATTGACTTTCACACGCCCTTCACGGATGTATGCCTCGGCTTTCCGGCGAGAACAGACGTTCGCTCCTGCGATTACCTTTTGTAATCTTTCCATCTTTATTCACCTTTACCATTATAGCATACCCATGTTCTTCTTACAAAGAAAGCATGCGGTTGATTACGTATGAAAGGGGCCCCTGAAAAGACCCCACTTTGACTTGAGTTACGCAATCTGATTTTTACTTGTCACGCGAGACGTAACTTCCATCGTAAGTACTTACGATAATGCGTTCGCCTTGGGCGATGAACATCGGCACCTTGACGAGCAGACCCGTCTGCATGATGGCATCCTTGAGCGCGTTCGTTTTCGTGTCGCCCTTGACTCCGGGTACGGTTTCGACGACTTCGAGGACGACTTTGTCCGGCAATGAGAGTCCGAGGATCTCACTGTTGTCGTAAAACATGACTTGGACGTCCATGCCTTCATGGATATAGTTCAGTTCATCCTTGATCTGCACTGCGGGAATCTCGATCTGTTCATAGGTTTCATTGTCCATGAAAACATGACTGTCACCGGCAGCGTAAAGATATTGCATCTTTTTCTTGTCGATCTGGGCACGTTCGACCTTTGTTCCGGCATTGAACGTATGGTCGACGACGGCACCTGTTCTGAGATTGCGCAGCTTCGTGCGGACAAAAGCGGATCCTTTGCCGGGTTTTACGTGCATGAACTCGATTACGGCGTAGATGTTGCCGTCGAATTGGATGGTTTGTCCTGTTTTGAAATCATTGGTACTGATCATATGTGTCTGCTCCTTTGTTTTCCATTGTCATTATACACGATGAAAGGCGGTTAGACAACATCTTTCGTCTGCAAATATTCGATGGCTTCGAGATAACTTTCAAATCCCTTGCCGAAAAAGGACGCCTCACAGACCGCTTTGATGTAATTGATCCGTCGAAAGTCCTCGCGATGATCGATGTTCGAAAGGTGAACTTCCACGACAGGAAGAGGAAGCATTTCCAAAGCGTCACGAAGCGCGATGCTCGTATGAGTGAGCGCTCCGGGATTGATCAAAAGCGCATCGAACGTATCTTCGAACATATCATGGATGACATCGAGCTGCGCCCTCATGGTTGTTGGAAAAACGTGAAGTCGATTTCCGGAAAAGCGTCCACGACATCATCGTAGAGCTGTTCGAGTTTTCCGTGTTCCGTAATGTTCGGGTTCCTTTCCGAGCATATTCAAGTTGGGTCCGTGGATGACGAATATTCTCATGGTTTTTATCCTTTCTTCGATCGCTTATGATCGTCTCAACCGTCTTTTCGACCGTGTCATCGTTCATGACGATATGATCGGAAACGATTCATAGCGTTCGCTTCGCTCCATTTCCAGCAGGATGAGTGGTTTGTCTTTCAAGAGCGGACGGACAAAACTCGTTTCCAGTCTTTTCTCGGGCGTGTCGATCCGACACTTCAGATAGATGACGATCCCGTTCATGTGCGACCGATTGACCTTGCGTGACCGATGCGCGCCGCAACTGACGATCGCGTCATCGTCCTGGATTGCCTTCAGGCGTCTGTTTCGAGTTCTCGAAACGTATGTTCCCCCATAGGAATCGAAAATCTCATCGATGAACATGAGGCATCCCTTTCGACCAGGGCGTCAAGGTCGATCATCGGACGATCAGGCCACGTGCGAGTGCTTTGGAAATGGTCGACTTGCCGACCCCGGCATACCGATCAGATAGATGTTCATGTCTTTCCTCGCTCTCATAAAACGATTTGAGACGTGTTTCCACGTCACGGACGAGCGCGTCGGACTCAACGCGTCGAATACTTCGAGTTTTCATCTGATGTCTGAACCAGGTTTTCTGTTTCTTGGCGAGTCTTTTGCTGGCCGTGATGATCTTTTCCTTCGCCTCTTCGAGCGTGCAAGAACCTTTCGAGATATTGATCGAGCCACGATTAGCCGATGGCATGGATCCGGATGTCTTGCGCCCACAACCTGGACTTCATCGAGGAATCCGTCTTCAAGCTGTCGATCCAATCGTCTGCGAAGATAGGTTTCCAATGTTTTTCGATCGAGATCGAGATAGATCGAGAGGATGTCATAGAGCGGATCGTCTTTCCCGCTTCCGGACAGAACGTCCTCGCCATGAAAAACTCGTTCCAGCGCCCGCATGACGCGTCTCCGGTTATGCGGGATCAACCGTGGTATTCGGATTCTTTTCGGTAAAGCTTTTGGTAGAGTTCCTCGTTTGAGGTGCGCGTGATGACGTTCGAATTCGGGACTCCGACCACCGTCACCAAGGTGTAATCGAACAGTGCGGCTTTGATGTAGAGACCGGTTCCACCGACAATGGCCGGTCGCTCGATGCTTTCGATCGCCTTTCGCGCTTCCCGTTGAAAGTGATAGACCGAATAGGGTTCTGAAACCGGTATATGTCCGAGCAGATGGTGCGGAACGCCTTCCATTTCTTCTGTTTTGACCTTGGCCGAGCCGATCGACAGTTCATCATAGACCTGGACGGAATCACCGTTGATGATTTCGAGCCCGAATCGCTTGGCGAGTTCGATCGATAAACGCGTTTTTCCCGATCCGGTCGGACCGACGATGACAACGACTTTTTTCATGTCAGACAACCCGCCTGAACATGCGTTCGATCCGGTATTCGGACAACTCGATCACGGTCGGTCTTCCGTGCGGGCACGTATATGGGTTCCGACATGTCTTGAGGCGTCGATAAAGGGACTCGACTTCAGCCCGATTGAGCGACTGATTCGCCTTGATCGCGCCCTTGCAGCTGATATCCTTGGCAAGACGATCACGCAATCCGGCAAGATCGATGCGGTTCTTTTCAACGAGCATCGCGATCATCGTTTCGACCGCGAGTTCGATCTCATCGTCTCTGAGCCACGTCGGAATGCCCGTGACCGCGAGCGTCTCATTGAAAGAAAAGCCATATTCCCCGAAGTGGGAGAGCCCTTCTTTCAGGTGTTCGAAATCGTCGTGTGTCAGATTGAGCTCGTATGGAATCATGAGATGAGCTCTCGCTTTCTTCGGATGGGAAAGCGCGTGGTAATAGTGCTCGTAACGGATGCGTTCCTCCGCGGCATGCTGGTCCATGAGATAGAGCGCTTTTTCGTTTTGAAAGAGGAGATAGGTTCCGGCATACGTCCCGATATATTCCATTTCCGGCAGTTTTCCCGAAACGGTTTCCTGGAATGCATCGGATGCCTCTTCTGCGAGAAGTTCCCCTCGGACATAGGTCTCCTGAACGGGTTCGCGCTTTTCGTATGCTTCCTGGACGGCATGGTTTCGTTTCATGAGCGCGTCCTTGACGAACGTTTCGAGGTGATAGCCGATGAGCGACTCGCCCGCGAACTTGACTTCGAGTTTTTGCGGGTGGACGTTGACATCGATCAGATTCGGATCGAGCGTCAGATGAATCAAAGCGATCGGATAGCGGTTGACCATTAAAAAGCTGTGGTACCCGTCGATGACGGCTTGCGTGAACTTGTAGTTTTTGAAATAGCGTCCGTTGACGAAAAGACTGATATCCTTTTTTCTCGAACGACTGATCTTGGGACTGAGAAGATAACCCTTGACGGTAATCTTTTGCACGCTTTCTTCGAATACCGTCATATCCGCGGTCATACGCCTGCCGTATACGGCGTCGATCAAATGCGCATAATCGCCGTCACCCACAGTCTCCTTGACGGTTTTTCCGTCGATCGAAAGATGAAATCGTATGGATGGATGCGATAGAGCCAACCGATCGAACATATCGATGATGGCGTTCTTTTCGGCCGCTTCGCTTTTCATGTACTTGAAACGGGCAGGGGTATTGTAAAACAGGTCCGTAACCGTAATCACGGTACCCTCGTTGAGTGTGGCACTGCCCTCATCGACGAGCACGCCTCCATGATATGTCACGAACGTTCCGACTTCATGGGCCAATCTCGTCTTGAGCATGACCTTCCCGACGGCGGAAATGGCGGCGAGCGCTTCTCCTCTGAAACCGAGTGTTCGGATATGGGAAAGATCGCTTTCGTTCATGATCTTGCTCGTTGCGTGACGCAAAAAGGCGAGTTTGGCATCCTCATGGGTCATGCCGTGCCCGTTATCGGTCACTTCGATTTTTTTCATGCCGGCTTCTTCGATGGAGATCGTAACGTGATCCGCTTTGGCGTCGATGGCGTTTTCAACGAGTTCCTTGACGATCGATGCCGGTCTGTCGACGACTTCCCCGGCCGCGATCATGTTCGCGAGCCTGGGAACCATGACTTTGATGGATGACATCCGATTTCCTCCTATTTCTTGCTTTTGATCGTGTTCTGATAGTGTTTCAACAACAACAAGGCATCGAGCGGCGTCATCCGGTCGATCTCGACGTTTTCGATATCACTCAGTATTTCGACCTGATCGGCATCGATGGTATGCTCGTGTTCTTCGTCGTATTCGTCATAATTGAACAGATCGAGCACCACACGGTTTTCCTTGTTCTCGAGTTGCTTCAGTATGTTCTTGCTGCGGGCGATCAGGCTTTTCGGCAGGTGAGCGAGTGAAGCGACCTGAATCCCGTAGGACTTATCCGTCGCGCCCGGTTCGACGTGATGCAGGAAAACCATCCTGTCGTTTTCCTCTTTGGCTTTCACGCAAAGGTTTTTCAACCTTGGAAGACTCTGTTCGAGTACGGTGAGCTCGTGATAGTGCGTGGAAAAGAGCGTCTGCGCTCCGATCCTTTCATGGATGTATTCGATCATGCCCTGTGCGAGAGCCATGCCGTCGTATGTGGCGGTTCCCCGGCCGATCTCATCGAAAAGAATGAGACTTCGATTCGTCGCTTTCATGAGTGCCTCGTTGCTTTCGACCATTTCCACCATGAACGTCGATTTCCCGCCGCTCAAGTCGTCACTCGACCCGATGCGCGTGAAAAGGGCATCATAGATCGGCAGGGACGCGCTCGTTGCGGGAACGAAAAACCCGCACTGTGCGAGATAGACGATGATCGCGAACATTCTCATGTAGGTTGATTTGCCGCTCATGTTCGGACCCGTGATCAAAAAGATTTCACCGGGTTCCATGTCGATGTCGTTCGCGACGAATGTCGTGAACTGCTCGACAACCGGGTGCCTTCCCTTCGATACGCATACGACTTCTCGGTCGTTCAGTGTCGGTCGGACGTACTGATGTTTTTCGGATACGATCGCGAGATTCAAGTAGACGTCGACATCGGCGAGAATTCGTGACAATTCCTGAAGCGAATGCGTATAGCGTTCGGTCAAGGCCCGGATTTCCTTGAAGATCTCGTATTCGAGCGCGATACTGCGCTCCTTGGCGTGCAAGAGCAGATCTTCCTGTTCTTTCAAAGACGCGGTAATGTATCGCTCACTGTTCGAAAGCGTCTGCTTGCGTTCGTATCCGAAGTCGTCCTTGACGAGATGGATGTTTCCTTTAGATATTTCGATGTAATAGCCGAAGACGCGGTTGTATCCGATCTTGAGATTTTTGATCCCCGTCTTTTCCCGTTCTTCTTCTTCGAATTTTTTGAGCCAGGTACGTCCGTGCGTTTCGATGTTCCTCAGTTCGTCGAGTTTGTCGTTGTAACCTTCTTTGATGATGCCGCCTTCTTTGATCGTGAGCGGCGGACTCGGCTGAATCGCTTTTTCGAGTTCATCCTTCAGGTCGCGATGGTCGTCCATCCGTTCGACCAAGCGATCGATCTTGGGATTGAGATAGGCTTTGAGAGCTTCCTTGATCTTCGGAATGTGGGTAAGCGTCTGTTTCAGTTGTTCGAGATCACGGGCGTTGGTGGCTTGAAAATGGATGCGTCCGACGATCCGATTGATGTCATAGACGTGCGTCAAAGCGGACCGGACATCCTCTCTGGGCGCGTATGGCGCGAAAGCTTCGATCAGGTCGTAACGTTCGTTCAACGTCTTTTTGTCGACAATCGGGTGATTGAGCAGATCGATCAGACGTCTCGAACCCATCGCGGTCGAGGTCCGATTGAACCAGTAAAGAAGCGTCGTCTTCAGAGACGAAGAGGATGACTCCATGATCTCGAGGTGTTTCTTGACACGGTAATCGACCGTCATATGATCACGGACTTTGATCTGTTCGAAGGGCATCAGGTGATCGATCGACCGTTTCTGCGTCTGGTGGAGATAATTGAGAAGATGGCTTGCCGCTCGCTTCTGGTCCGCGGACAAGTGTCTCACATGTCTGTTGTCGACAACCGTCATGTCCGGATTGACCGAAACCATGCAACCCTTGTCCTTGAGATACCTGATGACGCTTTCATCGAAATGGGCCGGCAACACGACTTCCTTTATGCCTTGACTCATGATCTGATCGAGAATGCCCTTTTTGTCGAGACCTTCGAGCAGAAAACTTTCACCCGTCGAGAGATCGACATAGCTCAAGGCATATCCCTTTTCATTCAAAATGACACCGCCGATGAAATTGTTGGAGCGCGCATCGAGGAGTCCTTCTTCGAACACGGTACCGGGCGTGATCAGACGCACGACTTCCCGCTTGACCAGACCCTTGCCGGGCTCGGAGACCTGTTCGGCGATCGCGACTTTGAAACCCTTTTCGATCAATTTCTGCAGATAGGCGTTGACGGCGTGATGGGGGACGCCGCACATCGGGACGTTTTCGCCGGCATCGCGAGAGGTCAGAGCGATCTCGAGCACTTTCGAAGCGAGAATGGCGTCATCGAAAAACATCTCGTAAAAGTCCCCCAATCGAAAAAAGACTATCGCATCCGCGTAGTCTTCTTTAATTTCGAGATATTGTTGCATCATCGGAGTATAGGTTTGTCCTTGTTTGTCCTGTGCCATAGGTGACTCCTTAAGTGTTTCTAGACTCCGGGGAACAGTAATGATGTGAGGTCCTTCATGCG
>JAGYNT010000020.1 GCA_018399615.1 Acholeplasmataceae bacterium | reverse complement strand
GATGATGGTCGGACGGGCGATGGGAATCATGACGCGTGACAAGTACTTGAAGTCCCCGCAACCATCGACCTGTGCGGCTCGATAGAGCGTATCCGGGATCTGTTTGAACGTCTGCCGCAAAAAGAAGATGTAGAAGACGCTCGCGATGAACGGGAAGATCAAGGCATAGAAACTGTCATACCAACCGAGATTTCGAATCGTGATGAAGTTCGTGATCACGTAGAGTTCTCCCGGGATCATCATCGTCATCAAGAGGAGTGAGAAAACGAATTCTCGGCCCTTGAATTCGAGTCTGGCAAAGGCGAAGGCCGCGAGCACGGTCGTCGTAATCGTACCGACGGTGGTCGCGAGGCCGACGAAAATCGTGTTCAGAATGTAGCGCGAGAAGTTGAACTGTGTCAAGGCGATCTTGAAGTTGACCCATTGCATCTCATCCAATCCGATGAAGAAGCGGGGATTGAGCGCCGTTGTCAATTCCTGGTTCGTCTTGAGCGACGTCAAGACCATCCAGTAGAACGGAATGAAGATGAAAAGCGCGATCAACGTCAGGAACGTATAGGTCATGGCGATTCCCATGACGCGCCTGAAGAAATCAAGACGGGTCGCCCGTTCGAGGTCCTGTTGGCTCTCGGAGAGCAGTTTGCGGCGTTCCCGCCGTTCCCGAATCTTCTGATACGTCTCTTTCTTGAAGAGCGAAAGGAAATCATGATACATGTTGATCATCGTCTGTTTGAATCGATACCCGAGATAAACATCCTTGATGTCGAAGGCGATGATGAATCTCAGTACCGCACTGAAAACGTTGAACGTGAACAGACTCATGAACATCAAGAGGAACTGATAGCGATACGTCCACTCGTCGATGTCGACCAAATCCTTGCTGTTCAGTCGCTTGATGTTGGCGATTACGGTCGGAACGAAAACAATGAGATAACCGATCAGAATGCTGATCCAGATATTGACCTGACCCGATGAAAGGGTGATCCCCCACAAGTCGTAGTCGGTGACGACGACATCGGTGATGATTTCCGGAACGATCAGGATCCGGAACAGCTCATAGGTCAGATAGAGTGCGAACAAGACGAAGAGCGCATCGATCGTCGTAGCGATCTTGTCGAATAATTTGATTCTGGGCGTTAGTCTTTTCATGTGCTACCTCCTAATAGTGGACGCGCTTCTTGCCAACGTAGAGTTGGAAGAGCGTGAACACCAGGATGAGCGCGAACAACAGGATCGCCGCTGCCGAAGCATAGGACATCATGCCGTCTTCGGCCGCGAGTCCGATATAGTCGTAGACGTAGAAGACGATCGTCTTCAAATTGATCATTCCGTCGCGTCCGTAAGGGAGAAGACCATCCTGATTGATAATCGCGACGACGGTCGTATACACCTTGAATCCACCGATGACGGATGTGATCAGAATATAGAAGATCATGGGTGAGATCAGCGGTACGGTAATACGTCTGAACGACTTGTAGCGTGATGATCCGTCGATTTTGGCTGCCTGATAGTATTGCTTGTCGACACTTTGGATGCCGGCCAGGAAAACGATGATCTTGAACGCGAGACCGTTCCAGACCGAATAGATCAGAATGACGGACATCGCCGACCAGAAGGTGGCGCCGACACCGACCCAGACGATGGGTTGACCGCCGAACCAGGTAATGATCTGGTTGGCGAGACCCAAGTTGAAAAGGTCGTTGCTGTTCCCCTTGAACATATAGGCGAAAACGAGTCCGATGGCGATCTGGTTCGTGATGTAGGGTAGGAAGAATATGGTCTGATAGAACCCTTTGAGCGACTTGATGGATGCCAAAGCGACCGCGAGGACGAGACTCACGATGATCGATACGGGTACCGAAATGAAAACGATAATCCCCGTGTTGATGACCGCTTGTCGGAACCCGGCGAGTTTCAATACGTGAACGTAATTGCCGATAATGGTGTAATCGTCGAATTCACCCGTTTGAATGTTGTATCCTTCGAAAAACGAGATCATGAACGAATTGATGATCGGATAAAACGTGAATACGGCCAACAGAATGAGCGCGGGAAACAGGTAGAGCATGGCTTTTAGCCACGAAGGCCAGTGAACGAGAAAGCGCATATTCTTCGACTCGAAAAAGTCGCTGATCTTTCGCTTGACGCCGTTCATGTACCCCCTGACTCTCCATCTGAATTCCCGGAGGGATTCCCTGATATTGGTCATTGGACAACGTCACCCGTTTCCGCATCGAACAGATAGATCTTTTTGCTCTTGGCTTTCAATCGGATCGTCTCATGGCCTTGAACCGAATCCGAATCGACAAGAGCACGAATCTGGACGCCGCTCAATTCGAAACGAATGAGCGTGTCCCGTCCGATGTGGTCCAAGTCGATCGTATTGATTTCCAGACCTTCCGGATCGGCTTTGAAGTCCTCGGGACGAATACCGATCGTGTATTCCCCGTCCGGCACGTCTTTTTCACCGAGAAGAATATCCGCATCGGAATAGATCTTGCCGTTTTTGACGTGTCCGTTCAAGATGTTGATGGGTGGGTTCCCCAGGAACTTGGCAACAAAGAGATTGTTCGGATTGTTGTAGATTTCCTGCGGATGATCCATCTGTTGCTGGACACCGAAGTTCAGAACGACCATTTCGTCGCTGATACTCATCGCTTCTTCCTGGTCATGGGTTACGAAGATCGTCGTAATCCCGGTTTCTCTCTGGATGCGTTTGATCTCTTCTCTCGTCTGGAGACGGAGTCGCGCATCAAGATTCGATAACGGTTCATCGAGCAAAAGCACGCGTGGTTTCTTGACCAGGGCACGCGCGATCGCGACACGCTGTTGCTGACCACCGGAAAGTTGGGCCGGCTTGCGGTCGAGCAATTCCCCGATGTCGACGAGGTTCGCCATTTCCTGGACGAGTTCAAGCGCTTCGGTCCTCTTGATGTTGATGTTTTCAAGCGGAAACATGATGTTCTGACGAACGGTCATGTGCGGGTAAAGGGCATAGTTTTGAAAAACGAGTCCGATGCCTCGCTTCTCGGCTGCGAGTTTGGTGACGTCGTCGTCGCCGAAAAAGATTTTACCTCCGGACGGTTTGAACAAGCCGGCGATCATGAACAGGGTCGTCGATTTTCCGCACCCGGACGGTCCGAGAAGACCGATGAGTTTCCCGGAACCGATCGTGACGGTCAGGTCATCGACGGCACGGGTTTCTTTGCCCGCTTTGTCCGTGAAAATTTTCGTTAAGTTCTGCAATCTGATTTCCATGTGGTCTGTTTGCTCCTTCTAAAAAGATGTGCTCGATCGATAAAAGAAAGAGCACCTATGTTTGTCCCATAAGCACTCTACATGTATAGTGTGAAAAAAATTGCGTTCGCGGTCTCCAAGATTAGGATTTGAGTGAAAGGTTGCAGTTCATTCATACCATACTCACCTCTATGCCCTATTATATAATAATAGACGCTCGATTTCAATTGATTGAGACGAGTAACGGAAGGAAATTTACCTGAATTTTTCAAACCCTAAAAATGTAAGCGCTTAAGGGGTATTCCCATTATAGTATCGAGTGGACTTTTTGTCAATGAAAGCAAACCCCTTTCGACATCTCTTATAATGTTTATAAATCGGTCAGTTTTCCCGAATGTTTCTATCATTTCTTTAGAATTCGCAGTGTTTCCGGAGTCCTCGGGAAAGGGATGACGTCCGGATGTTTTCGACTCCGGACGAAGTACATGAAGCCGCTCGAATCCCATACCGAAACCGGAGTGTACGCATCCGCCGTATGTCCTGAGTCGAAATACCATTGGAACTCCTTGTCGTCGATCTCCATTTCACTTCATCCGTTTTCAGCATGTCGAGTCGTTCTTCTCTTTGTGATCCACCGATGGGTTCTCGCTCCCCAGAACGAGAAGATCCATCGCGGCAACCGTTTTACCGTCATCGTTCTGACGCATGTAGAACGCTTTGATTTCTTTGGGCCAATCGGTAACGAATACCGGGCTTTGAAATGGACTTCCGTCAGATACCGTTCGTGTTCGGTTGCGATATCATAACCCGTGAACGGAGTTCGATTTCGAAAATCTTTTTGCTCGTCCGGGAGAATGTCGATCGCTTTTTCATACGATACGCTGACGAAGCGGTTGTTCGAGAACGTTTTGAGTTTGTCTTCGAGTCCTTTCTCGACGAAACGGTTGAAAAACGCCATTTCTTCCGGCAAACGCTCATATACATTGGTAATGACGTATTTGACCATCTCTTCCGCGACATCCATGTCCTTGTCAAGATCGGCGAAAGCCATCAGGCTCGATCATCCAGAACTCGGAGGCGTATTTGCTGGGTGTTAGGTTTTCAGCTCGGAATGTCGGACCGAACGTGTAGACATTCCGAAAGCTCAAGGCAGCGAATGACTCGCTTCGAGTTGTCAGTTACCGTCAGATTGGTCCGCTTGCCGAAGAAATCTTTGGCGTGTCGACGTTTTGTCTTCATCAGAAGGTGTGTCGATGAACGGGAAGGGGTCGATACGGAAAACATCTACATCCGGCTCGCTTCGCGTCGTTGGCGAGTTATGATCGGCGTGTGGACGTGTATGAATCGCTCTTCTGAAAGAACTCGTGGATGAAAGGACGCGACGCTACGCAACCGGAAGGCCGCATAAACAGGTTCGTCCGTGTCCGAAGATGCGCGACTTCCCGCAGGAATTCCCGCGAATGACGCTTCGGTTGAATCGGGTAGTTTTCCGGCGAATCCCCGAGCAGAACGACCGATGTCGCCTTGATCTCGAACGGTTGACGCGCCCCCGGTGTCAGGACGAGATGACCTTCAAGTTCGATCGCGCTTCCCACACGTATTTTCTGAACATCCTTGAAATCATCGAGTTTTTCCGCTTCGTAAACGACCTGTATGTGTTCGAAAAACGTTCCGTCGTGAAAATTGATGAACCCGAATTCCTTTTGTGCCCGATTGTTCCGGACCCACCCGTAGAGCGTGATCTTTGAGCCGACGAAAGCTTCGGGTGAACGATGAATATCATGAACCGTTGTTTCCATATTATTTTCTCCTTTTCGCTTGGTGATGCGATTTACCAATAAAATAAAAGACGTCCTCGACATAGCCTAAGGACGTCATAAACGCGGTACCACCTTAGTTCCGGATCAAAACCCGGCCCTCAATGTCTTTAACGCAGACATACGGACGGGTCTACTCTCGCAAACGATTTCTTCCGTCTCTCAAAGTGTTCGATCGAATGCCGTTTCTTCCGGGCTCGCACCACTCCCGGATCGCTTGATGAAACCCGTGGCATCGATCTTCTTTTCATCGATTTCACATTCATTATAGCGGTATTCGAATCGATTGTCAATCGTCTTCTTCCGCTTTGTCTTCGGTTTGTCCATCTCGTTCGACGTGATCGATCGAGTCGAACTTCGCCTCTTTGATCTGGTCGAACGTACGGTTGATTTTCGTACTGGTGATATGCACCTGTTCCGCATTCTTCGACACGCTGTCCAGCGCGTTCTTGAGTTTCGTCCATCTTTCGCCGTAACGCTTGAACTCCTCACCGAGTTTCATCAGTTCATCGATGATGACTTTGGCCTGTCGATCGCGTTCCGTGTTCTTGACGGCGAGTTGGATCATGCTCAATGTCGAGATGAGCGTCGTCGGCGAAACGATCCAGATCCGTCGTTTGGTCGCGTATTCCAGAAGGTCGTCGTGGTGTGCGCTGATTTCGGCGAACAGCGCTTCGGCCGGTACGAACATGAAGGCCTGATCGCTCGTCTCACCGGTGATCACGTACTTGTTTGTGATCGTGTCGATGTGCTTTCTGACGTCGTTTTTGAACGCCTTTTCAGCGAGGTCCCGCTCGCTTTGGGGGCGTTTCCGATCGACCATCCGTCGATAGTTTTCAAGCGGAAATTTCGAGTCGATCACGACCATGCCGAGCGGTTCCGGTCCGTAAACGACGGCATCGGCGATCGTGCCGTTGCTCAACGTCTTCTGTTTCTTATAGAGCAGTTCGTGATCGCCCATGACGGCAGACGCTTTAAATGAGTTGAACCTCACCGTAGATGCCGCTATTGATTTCCTTGTCGGTCAGCAGTTCGTTGGCGAAACGACTTCGATTAAACTTAACGCATCGATCGTTTCTGTGCCTCATCGATTTTCCCGAGTCGTTCGATGATGTCAAAAACGTCTTGTTCGTCGCTTCTCGAACCCTTGACCGAGCCACGTTGACGCTTCTCGTTGATCCGCCGCAAATGCCCGTCGATGTGTTCCATCATCTGTTCCTTCAGAGCGTTCAGGTCGCTCTGGTTGAGTTTGTTGTTTTCGTTGAAAGAGTTTCCCCATTTCGAACTTGAACTCACCGTATTCACTGAACATAGAGTTTGAGCTCGTTCTGGGCTTCACTTCTGGGCGATGAAAGAGTGCTTTCGAATCGGGTTTTGTCCGTCTTTGAATCATTGTGGATCGCGTATCCGATCAGGACAGAGGTCAGAACAGGCCCGGATAGAACCGCATATTCAAACATTTTCGGGTTCATAGGTCTTCCGGTAATAGACGTGGGCGACTTCGTCGATGACTTCGAAATAGGATGTCATGTAGGTTTCTTTCGACAGAATCAGGTCGTTGACCGACGTGATGAAGCCGTCGTCGTTCAAATTGCGGGAGCACTCTCGCTGTTCGTCTTCTTCGACCATGACGTCCTGATACGCGCGACTGACCAAGTCCGTGCAATAATACCGGTTCTCCATCATGACAAAAAGAACAGAAAGTTGTAGATGACGTCGTTTTCAACCAGGGGCATTCCCGAAATCGACGACACCGTCGATCTGTTCATCGGTGATACTTTGACGCGTAAAGCGAACCGCTTCGGTCCGGTAATGTGACCCGTAGTACGGATAGGATTCGTCGCTTTCACCCGAAAACCTTTGACCAACCAGTTGTTTCGGGAATTTCTGGCGACGGTGACGCTATAGTCGTGGGGTTCGGTTCGGGGATGGAACATGATGTCGAAAAGACTCTCGTCGGTCTCGGAAACCCCGTCTTCGATAAACCCGTTTCGCCGTCGTGTATGGCGGCATGACCGCCATAATAATAGGTCGCCCAGAGGGTGGAACCAGCGAACCATCGGAAAAGGTGATTGTCTGGTCGTGAGTATGTCACCCTTGGTGTCCGAGAAATTCCTTGTCTTCGTCATAAAGACGTTCCGGTCATCCTCAGTTCATACCATGTTTCACGTGGAACAGCATAGTACCGCCGCGTTTGGAAAATGCCGGACGGGTTTCCACTTCGGTTTCATACTCGAATGTCGCCCGTTCCTTGAAATCAGGATCGTCCGTTCAACCTTGAAATAACCATAGGTCGTAAACCCGAAACTGTAGATGATGCCGAATAACAACAAAAAAACGATCATCTTCAGATCTTTCGTATCGTTCTTTTCTTCTTATTGTCGTTTTGCCTCTTTTTCATGTCATTCACCCTTGAGCGTTTTATCAACATTATACCGCAGCATCCGGAAAAAAGCAGTCCGAGGACTACCTTTTTGGTTTGATCACGAGTGCGCGTTCTTCGCCGTCCCTTCGGATTCGGTCGTGACATCACCAATCGCTCAATTTCGTATGAACGATCCGTCGGTCGCAGGACCATTGGATCGAGTTTGACCTCGATACGGGTTCGTGCGACTTCTTTTGCCGTCTTCGTTGCGGGGAATTTTCGAGCTGACGCTTGTGATTCGTGGTAGTTTCCGATATCGAGAGAAACGATCGCGTACCCGTCGACGAAACTGTTCAAATAATTTCTGAGCATGTACTGCAAAGCCAGGAGCGTTCTTTGATCGCGTCCGATCAGAATGGCGTTTGTGGATTGCTTTGCAGGCTGTAATGATTTCCTGGCCTGGCTTCATTGACGGTTTTCTGAGTTCCATCTTGACTTCGACGTCAAGCGCGCTCATGATGTTTTCGAGAAAACTTTTTCGCTGAAAGCGCGAAGATTGACATTCGGCGTCGCTTCATAGACGCGAAGAACCGTACCGAAAATCCCCTTGTTCTCTTTGGTACCGTCAACTTGATCTTGTCTTTGGATGTTGAGTTGTTCCGACCGCCATCCTTTCCGCTTCGGATAACGATTTCGCTTCGATTTCAACGCGTTTTAACATATTCGATCACCCCGTCAATTGTTTTTGTTTCATGGCTTCATGTTTCTTTTCGTTCATCGCTTCTGCGAAGGCGTCACGAGCCAGAATGCGTATTCCCGAAAAAATCCAGTGATCGCCAAGGCATTTGCTCTGGAAAGAAATGAACATCATCATGATCACCATGAAATAACTGATCGTCTTCATCGTCTTCTGCGTCTGTTCCACCTTAGGATCGGCGTTATGCTTTCCCGTGTTCTTCGCGTAACTCGGCTTCTTCATCGAAATCTGTTGCAGGATGAACATCGTCGCACCAAAACGATCCCTGCCAGCAACAACCCGATGATTCCGTCGTGGTGTTCGCAAGATCGATTCGAGAAGCGGGTATTATGGACTTCGTTGACCAAATTCCGCCTTTGAGCGTAATCCGTCTGACGACGGCATACATCGCGATGAAGATCGGCATCTGCAGGAAAGGCATGAGACAGCCGAAGGCATTGATCCCGTGTTTCTTGTAGACCTGCATCATTTCCATCTGCATCTGCTGTTGTGACTGCGGGTCTTTCTTGGTTGCGTATTTCGCCTGGACGCGTTGCATGTCCGGTTGGGCGAGATTCATCTTGGCGATCGACATGTCGTTGCTCTTGGCATAGATCCGGCCAGAAGCGAGCGTTCACACGATCAATGTCGTGAAGAGAATACCCAGCAGAAGGAATTACCCATGAGTCCCGCGAAGAAACTCATGATGAACGCCACCGGAATAACGAGGATCCAGTCGAAGAAGTTCGCAGCGTCGAGGGTGAATCGGACGTTCGCCCCGGCGACATAGACGTCAAACGTTTCTTCGAAACGCTTCATTGTGAACACGTTGCCATTATAGGTGACCTCTTCCACGAACTCGTCACCGTCGAGCGGGTCGAATCCACCGTCATCGAAATTCCGCGAGTTCTTCTCCGCTTTCGTCTCGACGCTACCGTCACGCTTGACGTGATCACGTCGATGCGCCGGTTCGAACGAACTCCCATGGGATAGAGCACGTTCGAGTCTTCGAATCCCGAAAAGCCACCATGACGATGTCGTCAGGATCCCGCTTCGATCGTTTCCGGTTTGACGTAAACCTGGAAATCGACTTCGAAATCTTCTACTTCGAACGTGGGTTCGAACACCGTTTTCATCGGTCGTGACATCCGTCCGGCAGACTGCCCTCATAGTTTTCAAGAGTTGCCGATATTGCCTGCTTTGTTGAACCCAATAAGAAAGTCCGGTGTCGGCCAAGGTGATGTCGTCACCCTCGTCGTGTTCGTATACGACCTTCACCGGATTGTTCACGACAACGTGTGCCGTTTCGTTATCCCCTCTGGAACACGAGGCGAGAGCGAACAGCAGCATGACCATCACGCTTAATGTTATCCATCTTTTAACCATGTCTATTCTCCATTATCCTAGATTTTTCAAAGAGTGTGAGCAGGTGACGCCGCATCTCCCGATATGTCAGTGGTTTCGACTTGGAAGCGGCCACGACGAATGACGCATCGTTCTTGAACGTATCCTTGTATTCACTGACGATCATGCGGACTCGTCGCTGCAGATTTCTTTCACGGCATTGCCATATCGTTTACCGATGCTCAATGCGAAGCGAGGATTCATCGTGTGTTTCCGGTTCGGTATATCAAAATAGGCATTGCGCTTCACTCTCTTTTGACTGGTCACATCATTTCGCTATTTTCTTAATGCGATATCTTTTTTCATGCCTTAAATAAAAGGACTGACTCAAAAATAATCGTTTTCATTATTTTAATCGAGTAGTCCGAGTGTTTTAAAATAATAAGTTTTATACAGTTAATTCCGCGCGGCCCTTGAGTCTGCGACGTGCGAGTACTCGACGTCCGCCGGGTGTGGACATGCGTGCTCTGAAACCGTGCGTCTTTTTGCGTTTCCGCTTATTCGGTTGATATGTCCTCTTCACAAATAAAACCACCTTTCTTGCGAAACCATGCTAACTCATTATATATGTTCACTCGTCTTTTGTCAACACATATTATGCGTTTCCCAAAACGATCTTCTCCACGCGCACCGAGACGCGTCATCTCGTTGACGGCGTCACTAACAATTCGATCAGCATCCATTCCATTTCCGTAACCGACAGTCCGTTGATCCGATCCGGAAGACCTCGATGTCGATCGGCTCCTGGTCAATCGTGTCGTTCTGACGCCCGATGAACGATCAACAGTTCTTTCTCGGTGTTCACGTAACGAATCGTGACCGTTTCGATGACCTGGTGTTCATCCTTCCGTTTCGAGGATGACGTCCATATATACGTTCCACGTGATCTTCGCTGACCTCGCAGTCATGTAGCCGTAATCATTCGCGTAGACGAGTTTTGCGGAAGTCGCCGCGGATCTCGATATCGTTTTCCAACATAGATTTCATCGAATGAACGAGCGCCTCGTATACATCAAAATCCGCAATACGCTCATGAATGACGCATTACGTCGGACTACGTAGTCGCATCCGCCAAGAACGAGAATCATGGATAGCATGATCAGGATAACCGGGAAGATTCATGTGCCGTTTCCGATATTATGATACATGCCGATCACGCTACTCGAGAATCTCGAAAACATCAAAAGCCGTTAAGTCCTCCATCGCTTCGATCAATTCATCGAGCG
Organism: Acholeplasmataceae bacterium; assembly: GCA_018399615.1. Lineage (GTDB taxonomy): Bacteria > Bacillota_I > Bacilli_A > Acholeplasmatales > Acholeplasmataceae > RECG01. Next base: position 6,472 of record JAGYNT010000020.1, on the reverse strand, counting down.
TATGATCGATCGAAACGTCAGCATCCCGATCATAACGGGCGCCGTGGTTGACAAGTATGGCGTTTTCGAAGTCGATATATTGAATCTGAATCAGCTGTACTTGCTGTTCAAAAGGTTGAGTATCACGAATAGAGAAGACGATTTTGGCGTACACATCGCCTTCCGTGAACTCCCGACCGATAAACGTGTATCCGTCATCTGTGGATACGGTGATGCGTTCGCCTTCGACTTTCAGAACATTGCTTTCGAAATATGTCGCGAATGACGCTCCCGTTTTTTCGTGTCGCTCGTGCTCGTCGGCCTCGGACAAGACGGATTTGAGGTCAATATCCGGCTCATTCGCGAACGTCGGAACACCGATCGAAAACGCCATGAACACCATGATTGAGACAAAAAGAATATTTTTCATCGTTTCCTCCGTTTCGCTTTTCATGATATCGGAATTTTCGCCGTTTATCAACTCGAACCGTTTCCTTCAGACAAACCTGAACAGGCATTCACATCGTCCGCTCACCCCTTTTGTCCAACCCTTTCATCAAAGACTCGCATCAATCGAAAAAAACCTTTTTGAAAATAAGTTTCCCACGTTGTGAATTGTGGATAAGTCTTACACACTGAACGAACAATGTGGAAAACTGGAAAACTTTTTTGATCCCTTCATAAAGCCCTCAAGTCATCTTATTTTTTCCACACGACCGCATTTTTCCCTCGATCCCGATAAAAGTTATCCACAAATATTGTTGATAAAAAAACAATTCGAAACCCTTCTTTTATGATATCATGAATGCACATAACAGGGGGTTATCCTATGAACATCTACGACCAACTCTGGCATAAGATTCTGCGTGATCTCGAGCAGACCTTCAACGAAGAAACCTATGCCGATGTTTTCGAGCCGATCAAATCGACGCACAAGTACCAAAACGGCTACATTTACGTCGTCGTCGACAACGAATTCATCAAAAACCGCATCAACCGACTGCATCTGACAAAGATCAACGAACTCGCTCTCAAATACCACACCGAGAAAGTTCGTTTCAAATTCGTCACGGCAGCCGAACTCGTTCCCGAAGAAAAACTCAACAAACTCGAAGAAAACCTGACGCTCAAATACCGTCCGAGCAATCTGAATGCGACCTACACATTCGATAATTTTGTTGTTGGAAAAAGCAATATGTTCGCATTCCGGATGGCGATGAAAGTCGCCGATCAGCCCGGTGCCGTCGCCAATCCGCTTTACATCTTCGGCGACGTCGGTCTGGGCAAAACCCACCTCATGCAGGCGATCGGCAATTACGCCCTTGAAGAGGACATCAACCAGAAAGTGCTCTACGTCAAGGCCGACGGTTTCATCGAGGACTTCGCCAATCTTCTCAAACGCCAGAAAATGGATGACTTCAACGCCAAATACCGCGACATCGACATTCTTCTCGTCGATGACATCCAGATCATGGGCGGAGCTTCCAAAACCCAGATGGAGTTCTTCAAACTCTTCGATTATCTCTACCAGCAGAACAAGCAGATCGTCATCACGTCGGACAAACCCGCATCCGACCTCAAGAACATCATGACCAGACTGACTTCCCGGTTCGAGGTCGGACTGTCGGTCGACATACAGATCCCGGATCTCGAGCACAGAATCGAAATTCTGAAACGCAAACTCTCAACCGAATCATCGGATATCAACGACATTCCCAACCGTGTTCTCGAGTTCATCGCGTCCTCCTTCGTCACGAACATCCGAGAGCTCGAAGGAGCGCTCAAGAGAGTCCTTTTCTACTGTTTGACCAACAACCTCGATCTGACGATCGAATCGGCCAACGAAGCGCTCGAACCCCTCTTGCGTACGAAACGGAAAAGCGATTCCCTCAACGAAAACAACTACGACAGGATCCAGAGCATCGTCAGTGATTTCTATGGGATTTCGATCGAAGACCTGATCGGAAAAAAACGACACTCGCGCTTCATCCTCCCCCGGCACATCGCCATGTTCCTGATCAAGTCGAAATACAATATCCCCTACAAGACGATCGGGACACTCTTCGGGGACCGAGACCACTCGACCGTGCTGGCGGCTTGCGAGAAAATCGAAAACGAACTCAAACAGGACCTTTCACTCAAGATGGCGGTCGAAACCATCAACAAGAAAATCGATTCTTTCAGTCATCGGTAACTGTTTATAAATTGTGGATAATATGGTATAATGATTGCGACACAAGGCCACCAATCGGACTTACCCACTTATCCACACCTACAACAATAATTATAAAGATAAATTAAAGAATAAAAAGGAGCTCAGCCCATGGTATTCGCAATCGATCGCGATCAACTGCTCGATCAGCTTTTGATCATCCAGAAAGGCCTACCGACCAAAACCCCGATGCCGGCACTTTTCGGCATCAAGTTCGAACTCTTCGAGGACTATCTGCTCATGACTTCGAGCAATACCGATGTCGCGGTCCAAGTCCTGAGCGACGACCCGTCTCTGTCGATCACGAAGACCGGACGCGTCGTCATACCGGGTCGCTATCTGATCGAAATCATCCGCAAGGTCACGTCAAAACGCATCGAATTCGCCTTGATCGAAGACAGACTGCTCGTCATCAAGGCCGATCGCTCCGAGTTCAAACTCCACCTCATCGACATCGAGGATTACCCCGAGATCGACTTTCTCGACCTCGATGACCCGATCATACTCGACAGTCAATTGCTCAGACAGGTCATTCGGGAGACGAATTTCGCAACCGCAACGAGCGAAAAGCGTCCGATTCTGACCGGTGTCAACTTCAAATACGAGGACGACCACCTCTACTGCGTGGCGACCGACAGCTATCGTCTCAGCCAGAAGGACATGAAAGTCCGTACCCACAGCAAGCAGTTCGATATCGTCGTCCCCAACAAGAGTCTCGATGAGCTCCAGAAGATCTTCGACGGGTATTCACAGGATGTCGAGCTCTACATCAATCCCAACAAAGTCCTGTTCAAGATGGAAAACATCCTTTTCCAGACGCGACTGCTCGAGGGAACCTACCCCGATACGCGACGAATCATACCGAAAGAATTTCCCGTTTCGATTCCCTTCAACAAAGAAGAACTGATCTCCGCGGTCGAACGCGTATCCCTGATGTCACCGAAGGATCGCGAAAGCAACTACAGCATCATCAAACTCGAGCTTCGTGCCGATCGGGTCGTTGAAATCAGTTCGACCAACAGTGAAATCGGCGACGCAAACGAAGAGGTTGTTCCCGCAGCCGATCCGGTCGGACAACCGATGCGGATCGCCTTCAGCGCCAAGCACCTGAGTGAAGGATTGCGCTCGTTCTCATCGAGCGAAATCACCATCGATTTCGCCGGTGAAGTTCGACCGTTCATCATCAGGGGAGACGACGATCAGGATATGATCCACCTCATTCTCCCTGTTCGAATCGATTGAGACCGATTACGACAAAGCGCCCTAAATTCGTTTTAGGGCGTTTTTTGATGTTCGAGGACTTATGGGCCGAACGGCATAAAAAAAGCGTCATAAAAACGTGATTTTCGGCTTATATTATGTTATAATATAAATGTGAAGAGGTATGAACCATGACAAAATTCAAGATCCATGACGCGTATATTACGCTCGGACAATTTCTTAAAGCGAAAGGATATATCGGATCCGGAGGAGAAGCCAAGTTTTTTTTATCGGAAAATGTGGTGCTCCTGAACGGTGAACGTCGGATGGAACGGGGAAAGAAGTTATACCCGAACGACATCGTCGTCGTGAAGAAGGACACCTATGTCATCGACACGGATTGAGCGGATCGAGCTCAGAGGATTCCGAAATCACGAGACGTTCGATTTGCGTCTGACGAAACCGCTCGTCTATATCCACGGCCCGAACGGAAGCGGAAAGACGAGCATTCTCGAGAGCATACACGTCATCGCGACAACGAAGTCGCATCGTACGACAAACGAAAAGGAAATGATCGCCAACGGGGATGATTTCGCGGTCATCAAAGTGAAGACGACGCATGATCGGTACCAGCTCGTTCTCTCGAAATACGGGAAACGGACATCGATCAACGGCGTTGAAAAAAGAAAGCTCAGCGATTTCATCGGTCACCTCAGAGTCGTCATGTTCGCGCCCGAAGATCTCAACCTGATCAAAGGGAGCCCCGCCGATCGAAGGCACTTCCTCGACCTCGAAGAGATGCAGCTGTCTCCGGCGTATCTGCGTGACCTGACCCAGTATCGTGCCGTACTCAGGCAACGAAACGCCTTGCTCAAACGTCTGGATCAAGGGGACGACGCCACGTTTCTGAATATTCTCGGCGAACAACTCCATGAATACGGCAAGCGGATCATCGCCGAACGGCGCATGTTCGTCACCGAACTCAACCGGGAACTCAAAACGGTCCACAGCGTCTTCAGCAGCCACGAGGTCGACATGAGGTATCTCCCGGACGTATCGGAAGAAGGGCTGGCCGCGCATCTGCAGAAACAACAAAAAAAAGACATGCTCTACCAGACGACACTCGCCGGGCCGCATCGAGACGACTGTAATTTCGTTTTTAACGGCTTTGACGCCAAGAGCCATGCCTCACAAGGAGAACAGCGCTTGATCGTCGTAGCGTTGAAGTTCGCACTTCTCAGGACGATCGAAAAGAAGACCGGTCAACCCATCGTTCTTCTGCTCGACGATGTTCTGAGTGAACTCGACGATGAGAGACGAGCGATCTTTTTGAAGAGATTGCCGGCCGACCATCAAGTGATCATGAATAGCACGACACCGATCGAAGACAACAGGTTTGAGCGGATCGAACTCGCAAAAGGAGAAAAACCATGAACGACTATAATGCATCGAACATTCAAATACTCGAAGGTCTTGAAGCCGTACGCAAACGACCCGGCATGTATATCGGGAGCACCGGAACAACGGGGTTGCATCATCTCGTCTGGGAAATCATCGATAACGCGATCGATGAGGCTCTTGGTGGGTACGCGACCGAAATTCGGGTGGAAATACTGAAAGACGACATTATTCGCGTGACCGATGACGGTCGCGGAATTCCCGTCGATCTCCATCAGAAAACGAAACGACCCGCCGTCGAGACGATTCTCACGACGCTTCATTCAGGCGGGAAATTCGACGGCCAGTCCTACAAGGTGTCGGGCGGATTGCATGGCGTCGGCGCCTCCGTCGTCAACGCATTGTCCGAGTGGTTTCTCGTGGAAATCCATCGCGACGGCAAAAAATACCAGCAACGCTATGAACGCGGATTCCCGGTAACCGATGTCGACGTGATCGGAACGAGTGAACACACCGGAACGGTCATTTCATTCAAGGCCGACGGAAACGTCTTCACGGAAACGACCGTATACGAGTACGAGATTCTCCGAAATCGCGTTCAGCAACTCGCCTTTCTGAACAAGGGACTGAAGATCAGCATCACCGATTTCAGAGGTGAAACACCGATCGTGAAGGCCTATCACTACGAAGGGGGAATCGTCGAGTACGTAACGTTTTTGAACGGCAGCAGAAACAAGATCAACCAGGAAATCATCTACGGTGAGAAAGTCGTACAAGGCATTACCTTGGAAATCGCGATCCAGTACAATGATTCCTACGCGACGAATTTTCATTCGTTCGCGAACAATATCCCGACACGGGAAGGCGGCATGCACGAAGACGGATTCAAACTCGCTCTGACCCGGATCATGAACAACTATGCGAAGGACAACAACCTTCTCAAGAAGGATGAATCCTTCCTGGGCGAAGATACCCGCGAGGGATTGACCGCGATCATATCCATCAAGCATCCCGACCCCCAGTTCGAAGGACAGACGAAGACGAAACTCGGAAATCCCGAGGTACGTCAGATCACGAGCCAGGTCGTCGGCGAAGGACTCGAACGCTTTCTGGTCGAACATCCCGCCGATGCGAAAGGAATCATCACGAAGTGCACGATGGCCATGCGTTCCCGGATCGCGGCCCGCAAGGCACGCGAGGCGACGAGACGCAAGTCACCGCTTGACGCGCTCGGGTTCGCCTCGAAGCTCGCGGACTGCCGCAGCAAGAACCCGGTCATATCCGAAATCTACATCGTCGAGGGCGACTCGGCCGGCGGATCCGCCAAACAAGGTCGGGAATCGGAGTACCAGGCGATCCTTCCACTACGCGGAAAAGTGTTGAATGTCGAAAAGGCCCGGCTCGACAAGATTCTTTCCAACAAGGAAATACTTTCTCTGATCCAGGCGCTCGGCACCGGAATCGGTGATGAGTTCACGATTGAGAAACTGCGCTATCACAAGATCGTCATCATGACCGATGCCGATATCGACGGGGCTCACATCCGTACGCTCCTTCTCACGTTTTTCTTCCGTTACATGAAACCTCTGATCGACCTCGGTTACGTGTTCATCGCCCAACCCCCGCTCTACAAAGTCCAGCAAGGCAAGAAGATCGAATACGCCTACACCGAAGATGAACTGA
>JAGYNT010000002.1 GCA_018399615.1 Acholeplasmataceae bacterium | reverse complement strand
AAATTGATTATCTGACATAAAGATTTCTTTTCATGGATTCGTATGGAAATGATCGATGACTCATAAAATATCAACCATAATAAACAGAGCAAGATTTTCAAAAATTTCTTGCTTTAAGACTGCTGACAAAGTGGTTATAAAAAGAGCCTTTTCAGATTTAAATTAGAATGATACAAGATAAGAGAAGCGACGCATCTACACTTCGAGTGTTTATTGATGGGCACTTCCTTTTTTCAATAAAGTTTTCCTGTGGAAAACTAAGGGTATCAATGTCTTTTCTGACCCGAGAATCGATGGCTGGCTATTTCGTTTTCATGGGCCCCCTGTCCGGCTTGTACTGAGCCACTAAATCGGACAAGGTGAGCCAGCATAAGATATCATCCCATCACGAGTTCTTTGTCCTTCGATCCACAGACTTCTCTCATGGAACAATCGTCGTTGGTCGCGTTTTGAATCTCGATCGTATAAGAGTCGTGAACGATACGATCCGATATGGCGCAAGCGATTGATTGGAATCGAGAGGAGAACAGTCTTGATGCCTCTTTTAACGCACATGTTTGATTTTAAGCTCGTCACGGACTTCAGACTCATTCAAAGCGACGAGCACGCATTCATCAATGACCTGAAGACCGACAAATCGACTCAAGGCCTTTCTCTTAAACATGCTTATGTGGTAAAATGGTTGTGTGAAAGAGGTATCGAAATGAAAACAGTCAATATCAAGAGTGACATGCCGGATCGGCTGGAAGCCGGACGGAGACTGTCCGCCATTATTTCCGAAAACCAGCAAAAAGAAAAAGTCATCAAAATCGTTCACGGATACGGATCGACCGGAGTCGGTGGAGCGATCAAACATGCTGTCAGAAAATCCTTGAGAAACCGGAAAAAGAAGGGTGAAATCAAAGCCTTCATACCGGGGGAAGCCTTTCATCATTTGATGGGGTTCGATGAAGTGATATCGACCTACAAGCATCTGATCAAGAGCGATTCGGACTACAACAAGATGAACGAAGGCATTACCTATGTCATACTTTGATCGGAATTCGGATATAAAAAAGAAACGGCTTTGACCGGAAGGAGTCCCTATGGACGAACAGAAGTATCGTATCGCTTTACTGATCGATTCGGAAAACGTATCGGCAAAATACATCAAATCGATCATGAATGAAATCGCCAAATACGGTAAAATCGTCATCGCGAGATTTTACGGAAATCTCGCCATTCTATCCAAAGAGTGGCATCAGACAGCTCTCGATTTCGCTTTGAAACCGATGCATCAGTACAATGTCGCGACCGGGAAGAACGCAGCGGACATGGCGATGGCGCTGGATGCGCAGGAAATGATGTATCAGGCGAAAGTGAACGCCTTTTTCCTCGTTACGAGCGACAGCGATTTCACGCCGCTCGCGATCAAACTCAAAGAGGGCGGCATGCACGTGATCGGTGTCGGGAACGAGGACAAGGTCACGAATGCCTTCAAGTCGTCCTGCAATGAATTCAAGTATTTCGAGTATTTGAACGACGATGAGGATATCATCGATACGCCTTCGGACAGTGATGTCGCGAAGAAAAGCGAAATTGAACGCATCATTATGGATACGATCATTGAAAACGGCGTTGGAAACAAGATCCAGCTCAGTCGTCTGGGTGACATCCTTGTCAACCGGTTTTCGGATTTTGATGCCAGAAAATACGGAGCGAAGAGCCTATCGAGTCTCGTCTCTTCGATCAAAGGTCTGGAAATTTCCCAGGAAAAGACGACCGTTTACGTGTCCTTGAAAAACGCGATCGATCTTGAAGCCGTCAAAAAAGCGATCTATGAGATCATTTCTCGCAACAAGAGCAAGGAAATGGTGCTTACCAAACTCAAACAGGAACTCGAAAAAAGGCTCGACAATTTCCACTACAAGGCTTTCGGATTCACGAAGTTTTCTCACTTCATCTCGAGCATCGAGCACCTCACGGTGTCCAGAAACAATGTGAAACTGGCAGGATAGGACAATGACGCTACAGGAAATCAAGAACAAGAAAGAACGAATCAAAGTCATGAATCTTGCCGGGTATTTTCTTTTGATTCTCTCATTCGTCCTGTTTATGGCGAACCCGATCATGATGGTCGGCTTTTTACTGGGGGGAATCCTCGTCGCCATGACCACGCGACAGTTGAAAAACCTCAGTACGACATTCAAAGAAATATTCGTGCGCGATACGTTGAAAACAATCCTTCCCGATGCCGAGTACGACCCGAACAAGGGTTTCGACAAGGAAACGGTTTATGCTACGAAAATTCTCAAAAAGGAAGATCGGTATTCGAGTGAGGACTACCTCAAGGGAACGATCAAGGGACGCACGTTCGAATCGGCTGACATCCATCTTCAGGATGTTCGCTCCAACGGGAAATCGACGACCGTCGTCACCGTGTTTCAAGGTCGTTTTTTCATGATCGACGCGAAACACAAGTTTCAGGAGGACGTCTATGTCATGCCGAATCGTTCCTGGTTTTTCGGTCATCTCGACGGATTGAAAAAGGTCGACCTCGAGTCCATTCACTTCAACCGGTTATTCGATGTCTTCTCGAAAGACGATCACTCCGTCTTTTATTTGTTGACGCCGAGCTTCATGGAAAAGATCGAGGAATTCTCGAAGGTCGCCAGAAGAACGATGTTCGGTTTCACGAGAAACCGGATCTATGTCGCGATCGACACGAGAAAAGACGCTTTCGACCTCAGTATGTACAAACCGGTTGACGACTCCTTTGTCGAAGACATCAAAAAGGAAGTCTCTTTGATCGAAGAACTCATCGAACTCATCGCATAGAGAGGAAGGATCCACATGGCCTTGTTCGAATGCCATTTCCCATCGAAAGTCTTGCAGAAGGATGTGACGGTAAACGTCATCTTGCCCGATGACATGAAGGAAGGCGAGCGCGCGAAAACGCTCTATCTTCTGCACGGATACAGTGGCGACCATACGAGCTGGACGCGTTATTCATCGATCGAAAGATATGCTCGCGACAGGCGTCTTGCTGTGATCATGCCCGATGTGAACAACAGCTATTACGCCGATATGGCGTTCGGATATCCCTATTTCACGTTTCTGACCGAAGAACTCGTCCGTTTCATGGAGACGGTTTTTCCGGTCGCGAAAACGCGAAAGGATCGCTTTGTCGCCGGTCTTTCCATGGGTGGATACGGTGCTTTCAAGTGGGCTTTCAGCAAACCCGAGATGTTTTGTAAGGCGATCAGTCTGTCGGGAGCGCTCGATGTCGAACAGGTCATGCAAAGACTCGAAGACAAGGATAGGGAAAAGTACTTCATTTCCGTTTTCGGCTCACTCAGCGTGAAAGGCACGTCTGACGACTTGACACATCTGATCGAACACACGGACTTGAACGATCTCGGTCTCTACATCGCCTGCGGAACGGAAGACTTTCTGTTTTCCGACAACGAATCATTCCATGCCGTTCTCGAGCATAAGAAAATACCACATATCTACAGGACAGCTGCCGGTGCACATACGTGGTCGTTCTGGGATGAACATATTCTTTTTGCCATCGATTGGCTATTCACATGAAATAAAACGGATAAAATCGGGAAAGAGCGCGCGCCATGCGTGCTCATGATGGGTCCCGTCGTTTTCGACATAGAGGATGTTTCGGACACCCTTTTTTTCCAAAGTTTTCATAAGCTTGCGCGAATTCTCAAGATAGACTTTTGGAAACTCGGCGTAGTTTTCGTCGCTCGTCTCGTTTTTGCCGATCGAGATGAAAATGCGGGTTTCGAAGGGAATCTCGGCTTTTTCGACGAATGCGAGAAAAGCCGGCTCGTTGTACCAGGAAGCGATCGAAAAGATGCCGACTTTGTTGAAGACCGCCGGATACTTGAAACAGACGTATGCGGCGATATAGGCGCCCATCGAACTGCCGGCGATCGCCTGGTCGTCTTTTTTGGTCCGGTAGGTCGAATCGATAAAGGGTCTGACCGTTTCGATCAGAAAAGAGACATAGCGGTCACCTTTTGCCGCAGGATTCATTTTGAGTCTTTGTTCGACGAAAGGAGCGGCGGGAAACGGGGAATACTCGCTCAGACGATCTTCGGGGTGTTCGATTCCGACCACGATATGCGGAGGGAGTCCTTCAGCCGACTCGAAGGCTTCGGCGACGCCCCAGGAAACGCCGGTATAGGATGATTCATCGATAAAGAGGTTTTGTCCGTCCTGCATGTAGAGGACGGGATATCTGATGTCCGTTTCGTGGTAACCGGGTGGAAGATAGACGTGAAGGACACGTTTCTCGTCTTTTGTCATCGAGAGGGTGTGGGTAGTCAAGGTGCCGGTAATGGGTAACAACTCCTTTTCATCCGAGAATTATGCACGGGCGTAGTATCGCCTGAGCAAGCGCTTGTGCCAGAAATAGAAAGGCAAGTAGAATATGTGAAACAACGAGGGGATCGCGAATGCGAGAATCAGGACGAGATACCACGGGTGGGGTCCGAGATAATCGAAAAGCGTGTTCGAACCCGGTTTCCCCATGAGATACATGTAGTTTCCCCCGCTCATGGTATTGATGACGAAGACGATGGGCGCGATGGCGATCAGAACCAGGACGTTTTTGAAAATATGACGATAACGGATGGCCCGATAATACCTGGAGACGAAGAGCATGAACGTCAGATTGATGACGATCAGGCCATGGGAAATGAAAAACTGGAAGTACCGATAATGGGGAAATCCGTAGTTTCGGTTGACCGCCGGAGTGACCAAGGCGAGCAAGGCGGAGACCATCAGAATAAAGAAGGTGTTCAGAAAAACGGTCCTGTTTTCCGTCAGAAGCACATAGGCGGTCAGGATGACGGCGAGTCCGCAAAGATGAAACGGCAGACTTTCAGCCAAGGAAAGTTCATGTTCATTGAAACGATAGACGTTCAAAAGGATTTCCTGGTTGATGATCGCGAGCGCGAGAAACTTTCTGAAAAAACGGTACACGAAAGGTGTACGCAGTCTTTTTCGAAAAAGAATGATCGCGACGACGATCACGGTTATGATCAGCAAAGCCAGAAGGTGTTGAAAACCGAATACATGGAATTGTCCTGCCAAAGCGTCATCGAACATGCGCATGTTCTCCGAATCGGGGGGTTGTTTATATTATAAACGAAGATTTCGATAAATCAACGATGAAGTCGTGAAAAAAGTGAATTATTCACGGATTTGTAATATAATGGAACTAATTTCAAAAAAGGACACACACTATGGGAACACTCATCAATGTCGTCGCGATCGTCATCGCGACTTTCCTCGGAGTCATTTTCAAAAAAGGAATACCGGACCGAATCCAGAAAGCGATCATGTTCGCACTGGGGCTCGGTCTGATCGCGGTTTCCATCGGCTGGTTTTTGCGTGATTTTCTCGTAATCGACGGAACATCGATCAAAACGGAAGGGGACCTTCTTGTTTTGTTGTCGCTCGTGATCGGGATCGTCATCGGTGAGAAAATCGATATCGACGCCCGTCTCAACGATTGGGCCCAAGGCATCGAGACGAAATACAAATTGCCTCCGCTCGCCAAAGGATTTGTCGCGGGAACGCTCATCTTCTGTGTCGGATCGATGGCGATACTGGGGGCGTTGATGGATGGGATCAGCGGAGACCCCACGATTCTGATCGTCAAGAGCACGCTCGACTTCGTCACGGCGATGGTGCTCGCGTCCGTGTTCGGAATCGGGGTCGCGTTTTCCGCGTTTTCCGTCCTGGTCTATCAGGGCTCGATTACGTTATTGGCCATGATTTCGGCCGATCTTTTCACTGCCGAGATCACACGAAGTCTTTCCATGGTCGGAAGTCTGTTGTTGATCGCCATGGGAATCAGTTTCATGGACATCAAAAGAATCAAAGTCGCCAACATGTTGCCGGCTTTGCTCGTTCCGATCGTCTATTATGGTTTTCTCTACGTGATTTCGCTTTTCGGAGGGTAGATTATGGGTGTTTCCTGCATCGTGTGTCAAAACGAAACCGACGCGTTCACACACCCCAGAACCGGGGTTGTCTTTCACGCGTGTCCCGTCTGTTCGCTCATTTTCAAGGACCAAAAGCATTTCCCGACGTCCGAAGCGGAGTTCGCCGTCTATGAAAACCACGAGAATTCGATCGATGATGCGCGCTACGTCAACTTTTTGAGAAACTTTCTGGAAGCTTCCGTCTACCCCTATAAAAAAAGCGGACGCGCACTCGATTTCGGGAGTGGACCGAGTCCGGTTCTCAAAAAGATTCTCGAAACCGACGGAGACTTCGATGTGACGATTCATGATGCGTTCTATGCGCCGGATGAGCACTACAAAAACAGGACCTATGACATCATCACGATGAGCGAAGTCATCGAACACGTTCATCGGCCGAGAGAGACGATCGGCGCATTGTCGGATCTGCTCGAACCCGGCGGGATTCTTTCGATCATGACGCTGTTCTATCCGATCGATCGTAATCGGTTCTTCGATTGGTTCTATATCCGTGATCCCAGTCATGTCGCCTTTTACAGACCGGATACGCTTTCTTTTATGGCGAAGATGAATGGTCTTGTCATGATCGACACGAACGGGTATCGTTACGCGACATTGAAAAAATGATGGTCGTCTCTTTTACAGGGACTTGTGCGTCTGGTCGCAAAACGGAGGGTTTTTCGTTTTTTTACAGCCACAAAGCTTGTAAGTGCCATCGGTTTCGACCGTGAATTTCCGGGGGAGAACCCCCGTATCCTTATGGCTTGACTTGTCACAAAACGGTTGATTCCCGCTTTTTCCGCAACTGCAATAAAGATAGGGCTGGTCGGCTTTCAACTCGACGACATAGGGCTTCTTCTGGGGCATATTGGGTTCATTCATGTTTGTCACATCCTTTCATCCATTATAACGTGGATGATTTGAAATGACAAGAAGCGATCGAAGTGAAAATGAAAGAAGGTATTGTGATCATGGCTCGTGCCAATGACAAAGAGAATATAGGACGAAACGTTCAGACACTCGCTTTTGAAACGATCCTGATGCGGATCGCGACCGAATTCATCAATGTCGATCCCGAGGATTTCGACCAGGTGCTCAATGACGCATTCGAACTCGTCGGTCTCTTTTTCGATGTCGATCGGATCTATGTCTTCGAATACGACTTTGTCAGAAGAACGACATCGAACACGTATGAGTGGTGCAACGAAGGGATTTCCAAAGAAATCGAGAACCTCAAGGACATTCCGATCGAAGATGTTTTCGATGATTGGGCTTCCTATCATATCCGGGGCGAAGCCGTCAACATCAGTGACGTCTCGAAGCTCGATCACGACAGCATCGTCTATCAGACGCTGGATTTTCAAGGTATCAAGTCCGTTCTGACGTTACCTTTGATCGATAAAAAAAATCTTCTCGGTTTCGTCGGTTTCGACGACAACAGAAGAAAGCGCGTCTGGGACGAGCGCGAATTCCAATTGCTCAAAGTGCTCGCGGAAATGATCACGAACAGTCTGATCAGGCAACGGATCGAATCCGATCTCATCGAAGCGCGTGAACAGGCCATGCGTGCGAACGAGGCCAGAGGCAAGTTTCTCGCGAGCATCAGTCACGAGATGAGGACACCCTTGAGCGGCATACACAATGCGATCTATCTGCTGCATACGACGCATACGACGCTCGAACAGAAACAGTATCTCAATATCGCGCAGACGTCGATTGAAACGCTATCGGGCATCGTCAACGACGTCCTGGACCTCTCGAAGATCGATGCCGGAAAAATGGATGTGTTCGAAGATACCTTCGATCTCGAGGACGAACTCACCAAAGTTCTTTCGATGCAGACGTTTCCGGCTGCGGAAAAAGGCATCGAGCTCGAGTTCGAGTTCGATTACGGCATCGAACACCAGGTGATCGGTGACGTTCAGAAGTTTCGGCAGATCGTCTTGAATGTCTTGACCAACGCCGTCAAATACACGAATGAAGGATTCGTGAAAATCAAAGTCGATCATGAGGACCACGGATCGACGATCGACCTTTCCGTAACGATCAAGGATAGCGGAATCGGTATTCCGAAGGGAGACCTCGAACACATTTTCGATCTTTTTTATCGGATTCAATCGAAACACTCACGCGAACAGAGCGGCAGCGGTTTGGGACTCCCCATCACCTATGAGCTGATCAGACTGCTCGGGGGCGACCTCAGTGTCAAAAGCAAAAAAGGCATCGGCAGCACCTTTCAAATCGATCTCACCTTTACCAAAGGGAAGAGACACGACTATTTGAACCACGCGCTCTATGATGCCGTCGTATTCAATGAACGCGCGTTTAAGAAGTCGTGTCGAACGCTCTTTGAGAGCATCGGGTTCACGTTCCGAAAGAAAACAGAGCCGATTCCGGGGAAGGTCGACTTCATCATCGTCAATGTTCCGCTTGCAAGCGAGTCCGATCTCGAACATATCAGACAGAGATATGCCAAAAACGATACGCTTTTCATTATGAGCTGTCGGGATCAGACAGCGGGCCTGGAAAGCATGGATATCTATCTCGAGTATCCGATCGCGAGACAAACGATCCACCAAAGACTGATCAGGGCGCGAAAGGACAGACTGAACCGAATCGGTTCGGATGCCGGCACAGCGCACAAGGGACATGTGCTCATCGTCGATGACAACTACACGAATCGTGTCGCATTGGCCCGTATTCTTTTCAAGCACGGTTTTTCGACGAAGCACGTCGACAGCGGGATCAAGGCGATCGAAGAAGTCCAAATCGATTCCTATGATGCCGTTTTGATGGATATTCAGATGCCGGGAATCGACGGCTATGAGACGACGAGACGCATACGCGCTTTGGACGGCAAAGAGAAAAGCGTTCCGGTCATCGCGATCACCGCCAATATTTTCGCGAACGACGATGAGATGATCCCTCTTTCCGGGATGGATGATGTTCTGCATAAGCCGATTCAGGTCGATCACGCACTCATGATGCTCGACAAGCACATAAACCGGTCGCACACGATCGACATACCCGAAAACCTGCCGGTTTTCGATGAATCGGAGTTCGAACGCTTGTATGAAGGAAGCGAAAACATTCGAACGCAGGTCGTCATCGGTTTTTTGAAAGATGTCGACCACGATCTCGATGCCATCGAAAAGGCCTTCATCACAGAGGATCGTGAGGAAATCCAACGCACACTCCATTACGTCAAGGGGTCGGTCGGTTACGTATCGGGTGCGCGCGTCATGTGGCTCCTGAGACACATGCTCGAGCACGCGAGCGAACGTGACGTGAGTGCATTCGATCTCTTTCAGAATGTGTTCAAAAAGGAAGTCGGAATGCTCAAAAGACGGTTGAAGGCGTTGGTCGAATCCGATTGAGCGTCCGTAAAACACGATTGTTTTGATTTATGTTAGACTTATAAGTGAGGTGATCGGACATGAACAAAGACAAAAAGGAACTGAAGAAGCGACTGACCAGAACACAATACCGGGTGACCCAGGAAAACGGAACGGAACCTCCGTTTGAAAACGCTTATTGGGATCACGATGAGGAAGGGCTTTACGTCGATATCGTATCGGGGGAACCGTTGTTCTCGAGTCTTGACAAGTTCGACAGCAGTTGCGGGTGGCCGAGTTTCAGTGATTCGTTGAAGAAACTCGAACTCAAGGAAGATCGGGGATTCGGAATGGTGCGCACGGAAGTCCGCAGCAATGAAGCCGACAGTCACTTGGGGCACCTGTTCAATGACGGACCCGTCGATCGAGGGGGACTGAGGTATTGCATCAACTCGGCCGCCTTGCGTTTCATTCCGGTCGACGAACTCGAAAAGGAAGGATATGGCGATTATCTCGCCTTGTTTGAAAAAGATGAGCGATAGACGGACATACCCGATCGACCCCGAGCTGAAAGCACTGAATGTGCTCGGGTTCAAACAGTTTTCACACGCCAGAATACGTCGGATGAATGTTTTTTTGCGTATCGCGCTTTTTTTCAGCGAGTTGAGTTTCCGTTTCAAAACCAGGACGTTTCGCATCGGAAACAAGCGCCACGTCAAAGTCAGACACTTCCAAAAGCGCGGCATGAAGCAAGCGAGTCCGTGTGTGATATTCATCCACGGGGGTGCTTTCAAGTTCGAAGGAACACCCATGCACGTCAGCCAGGTGAAGACGATCGTGGAAGAAACGGGGTATTCCGCTTTGAACGTCCGATATCGTCTTTCTTTGAAACATCCCTTTCCCGCCGGGCTCGAGGATTGTTATGAGGCCTTGCTGTGGCTCGATCGAAACAAAGAGAAGCTGAATGTCACGGAGATCTACGTCTATGGCGACAGCGCCGGAGGAAATCTCGCGACAGCACTCACGTTGCTCGCCCGTGACCGCAAGGGTCCGAAAATCGATAAACAGGTACTCATCTATCCCGTCATCGATCATGAACAGAAAACCGACTCGATCAAGGCGTATGTCGACACCCCCGTATGGAACAGCGTCCACAACAAGGTGATGTGGGAAGACTATCTGCGCGAGGGGACGAAGGATATGTTGCCATACGCTTCGCCCAATCTGGCCGATCTGAGTGGGTTGCCGCCGGCATACGTCGAGACCGCGGAATTCGACTGTCTGAAAGACGAGGCCATGGACTACGCGAAGGCCTTGAAGGCGGCCGGAGTGGACGTCACGGAAAACCATACGAAGGCCACGGTTCATGGGTTCGACACGATCAGACGGGCACGTGTCACACAGGATGCGATCGAGCAGAGAATCCGTTTTCTCAAAGCCTGAAAATCAGTAGAAGACCAAGGGATACCCAAATAGGGTTTTCCCTCTTTTTTTCAAATAAAGGGCTTTATCAAGCGGTTGATATGGCGATACTTCAAAGCATGGAACAGCGACTCCTTGCTTATGATGAAATGATACGGACCTGCGTTCATTGCCGTGCGGGCAGCAGGAATCGAATCATCAGGAGTCGTCACACAACGTCACATAACGGGTTTGAAACAACGTTCTTTTTTGCGTATATCCAAAGTGAATCACTTAAGAAAAGATGCTTTTACAAGGTTTGAAAGGAAAAGATGAGTTTGGGGGATTACAAACGATTTTTGTTGTGTTATAATATGAGTGTAAGCGCTTTTAAAATATGAAGGGAGAACAGTATGGGCAATTTCGATCATTTCAAGTACATGGAAAAACACCGGTACGAGCAGATCGTCTATTTTTATGATAAGACGACGGGTTTAAAGGGAATTACAGCCATTCATAACACCACATTGGGGCCAGCCCTTGGTGGCACGAGACTGTGGAATTATGCGTGTGAGGACGACGCCGTTCTCGATTGTCTGAGACTCGCACGGGGCATGACCTACAAGGCTGCCGCTGCCGGATTGAACCTGGGCGGTGGAAAAACGGTTTTGATCGGTGACGCGAACAAAGTCAAGACGGAAGCTTATTTCCGCGCACTCGGACGTTACGTGCAATCCTTGAACGGACGCTATATTACCGCCGAAGATATCAACACATCGACGAGTGACATGGATTTCGTCAAAATGGAAACCGACTATGTCGTCGGACTCGAAGGCAAATCGGGTAATCCCTCGCCCATGACGGCACTCGGTGCTTTCTACGGCATCAAGGCATCGCTGAAGTACAAGTTCGACGATGAGAACATTTCCAATTATTCATTTGCCGTTCAGGGCGCAGGACAGACGGGTTATTATCTTGTGAAATATTTGCTTGAAGCCAATGCCAGGAAAGTCTATTTCACGGAAATCAACGACAAGCATATCGCACGCATGAAGAAAGAACATCCGGAAGTCGAATTCATCGAGCCGGACAAGATCTTCGAAGCGGACGTCGACGTATTCGTCCCATGTGCGCTCGGCGGCATGCTCGACGACGTGACGATTCCGAAACTGAAGGCGAAAGTCGTCGCGGGCACCGCGAACAACATTCTCTTCGATGACGATACCCACGGTAAGATGCTCAAGGACAGAGACATTCTCTATGCCCCGGATTTCGTCATCAACGCCGGTGGATTGATCAACGTCTACCACGAACTGAAATCCTATGACAAGGATACCGCGAAGCGTGACATCCAACGCATCTACGATCGCCTGCTCGAAATCTTCTCGATCGCCGATCAGGAAGACATTCATACGCAACAGGCTGCGAAAGTATTCGCCAAGAACCGTATTGAAACGATTAACCGCTTGCATGACAACTACATAAAACGTTAACAGAAAGAAGTGATAATTTGAAAAAGAAGGGAAGACTGACGTTCAATGACGAAGCCTGCAAGGGCTGTGGACTGTGTGTCGCCTTTTGTCCGGTAAACATTCTATCGCTCGATAACGAGCGGATCAACAGTTCGGGCTACAATCTCATATCGGTAAGCGATATGGATCGATGCATCGGTTGTGCGCACTGCGCGATCATCTGTCCGGATTCCGTCATCAAAGTCGAGGTGATCGACAATGAGTAAAGTACTGATGAAAGGTAATGAAGCGATCGCTTTGGCGGCGATCAAGGCGGATTGTGATGCGTTCTTCGGTTATCCGATCACACCGCAGAACGAGATTCCGGAATATTTGTCGAAACACCTGGTCGAAGCCGGCAAAGTGTTCGTACAAGCCGAATCCGAAGTCGCGGCGATCAATATGGTATACGGCGCCGCCGGTGCCGGTGCACGCGTGATGACGTCGTCATCATCGGTGGGCATCGCCCTCAAACAGGAAGGAATCAGTTATATCGCCGGTTCGGAGTTGCCGTGTCTGATCGTATCCGTCATGCGTGGCGGACCGGGTTTGGGCGGAATCGCTCCGGCCCAAGGTGATTACAATCAGGCGACACGCGGAGGCGGGAACGGTGACTACAATGTCATCGTCATCGCACCGGAATCGATTCAGGAAACGGTCGACTACATGAAGGAAGGTTTCGAAATCGCCGAGATCTATCGAAATCCTGTCATGATACTGGTGGACGGACTGATCGGTCAGATGATGGAGTCGATCGAACTGGATCGTCCATACAAGAAGAGAGAAATTCCACCGAAGACGTATGCATCGAATGGTACGGATCATCACGACGGCAGAAACATCATCAACAGCGTTTATCTCGATCCGCTCGAACTCGAAGAACACAATAAGAACTTGCAGAAGAAATACCGTCTGATCACTGAAAACGAAACACGGGTCGAAACGATCGATCTCGATGATGCCGAGTATGTCATCGTCGCCTATGGAACGTCCGCACGGATCGCCCGCTCATCGATCCAGATACTCAGACAACAAGGAATCAAGGTCGGCATGATCCGACCGATTACGCTTTGGCCTTTTCCCCATAAGACGTTCGACGACATTCCCAAGACGTGTAAAGGGATCATGGTTTTCGAAATGAGCATGGGTCAGATGGTCGATGACGTTCTGATCGCGAATCAAGGTCGTTTCAATGTTTCGTTTTATGGTCGCTCCGGTGGCGTTGTTCCCGAACCGGAAGAACTCGTCGATGCGATCACATCATTTGAAGATTGGGCGGTGAAACGATGATTCGTTACGAAAGAACCAAAGGTTTGACGGATAAGAATACGCATTATTGTCCCGGGTGTACCCATGGTATTCTTCATAAACTCGTAGCCGAAGTGCTCGAAGAACTCGGGCTTCTCGGTCAGACCGTCGGTGTTTCTTCGGTCGGCTGTTCCGTCTTCAGCTATGAATATATCAATTGTGACATGCAGGAAGCCGCGCACGGACGGGCCTGTGCGGTAGCGACCGGAATCAAGCGTGTCTTGCCGGATCGTACCGTCTTCACCTACCAGGGTGATGGCGATCTTGCGTCAATCGGGATCGCGGAAACCGTACACGCTGCCAACCGCGGTGAAAACATCACGGTCATCTTCGCCAACAACGCGACCTACGGCATGACGGGTGGACAGATGGCGCCGACCACGCTCGTCGACCAAGTGACGACGACGTCGCAGGACGGTCGTAATCTTCTCCAACACGGGCATCCGATCCGTGTCTCGGAGATGCTTGCGACACTCGATGGTGCCGCCTATATCGAACGCGTTTCGCTCTATAATCCCCAACACGTCATCAAAGCGAAAAAAGCGATCAAAAAAGCGTTCACGTACCAACAGGAAAAACGCGGATTCACGATGATCGAAGTCCTTTCGACGTGCCCGGTCAACTGGCACATGAACCCCAAGGATGCCCTCGACTGGTCGCATGAACACATGGAGCCTTTCTATCCGCTTGGCGTCTATAAGGATGTGATGAAGAAATGATACGCACGATCAGAATCGCCGGTTTCGGTGGTCAGGGCGTCATGCTGACCGGTCAGTTGCTCGCTTATGCGGCAACGAAACAGGGTCTCTACAGCATTTGGGTGCCCACTTACGGACCGGAAACCCGTGGTGGAACCGCGAACTGTGCCGTAACCATCAGTGATCAACCGATTTTCTCACCCGTATTCAAGGATTCGGACGACCTCATGGTGTTCAATCTCCCATCCTATCAGAAGTTCAAGGATCGGGTCAAGGATGACGGGAATCTGTTTTACAACGCATCTTTGATCGAAGAGGACGTTGTTTCCGCCGATACGCATGTTTTCGGCATACCGATGAGTGAAGAGGCCATCCGACTCGGCAAGCCCCAAGTCGCGAACATGGTGATGCTCGGGGCATACCTGAAGCGTGTCGGTCTCTTCAAGGATGACGTCATTCTGGATTCGCTTCTGAAACTGCTCGGAGCAAAGAAAAAGGATATGCTCGAGGTCAATCGAAGCGCTCTTGAAAAGGGACGCTCGTTCATTGACGCTTAAGGAAAACGAATGGGGACTCGCTTCGTGCGAGTCCTTTTTTTACGGTCGAAACGAAAAATGATCGTATCCGATGAACATGCGAAGGAATTTGCCGGAATTTTTACTTAAACATCGTCATAATCGTGCTATAATGGGATTAAACTGAGCAGTAAAAATCATCATGAACAAGGGAGAACATATGAAACTCGACTATAAAAAGACATTTTATGTTGGCCTCGCATTTTTCATCATCACGATCTTCTGGCAAACCTATGACAACATTATTGCGAGAATTCTGATCGACAAGTTCGGACTCAATCAGACGTGGTCCGGTGTCGTCATGGCGTTGGATAACATGTTCGCGGTTATCCTTTTGCCTGTTTTCGGTGCGCTCTCCGATCGCAGCAACCACAAGCGTGGCCGGAGAACACCCTTTATCATCGTCGGAACCGTATTGGCGGCTTTTGCCTTCATGACGCTATCCTATGCCGACATTCTCCAGACGAACAAGATCAACGAAACGGATGTCAACAATGTCCATTACGGGTTCGCGTTCAATTTCGAGAACCAGGTATCCGATGCCGAACTCGAGTCGGTCGAACACTGGGGGACCATCGCCGAACTGATGGACCGGGAACGACAGAGTGCGCTTGCTGACGGCAAGATCTCACAAGAGACATACGATGCATTTGTCGCGGGGCCTCTGGCAACGATCGAGGGAATCATCAGCGATCACGACAGCGAGGAATACTTCGTCGAAAGCGAGTTCGAAGTCCTGCTTGAAAGTTACTATGCGTATCTCGGCTCCGAGGCGTGGCAGAATTCGGTTGCCCACTGGCAGATCGTCCTCTATCAGATGCAAAACGAACGCGCCGATGCGCTCGATCAGGAACTGATCACGCAAAAACAATACGATGAGTGGAACGACGATGTCAACGAACCGATGTCGAAGATCATTGATGATCACGACGGAGACGGGACGTTCTCGCCCCGCGAGTTCGCCCCACTCAAAGAAAACTATTACACGTATCTGAGTACGCGTGCCTGGGAAGTTACCGTAAGCGACCCGCTCGTCCTCGTTTTGTTCATGTTCATCCTGCTCGTCGCTCTGATCTCGATGTCGGTCTTCCGTTCGCCCGCTGTCGCGCTGATGCCCGACACGACGATGAAACCGTTGCGGTCGAAAGCGAATGCGATCATCAATCTGATGGGATCGCTCGCGGCCATCGTCGCACTCGCGATTCTCGCGATTACCAAAGCCGATAAAGTCTCCTATGTATCCTATACGACCGTGTTCATTCTCGTCGGCATCATCATGTTGATCATTCTCGTCGTCTTTCTCTGGAAAGTCAAAGAACCGAGACTCGTCGAAGAGAAGATCAAAGACGACTTGAAATACGGCATTACCGATGAAGAAGACATGCTCGAAACACAGGAACAGATCGATCTCGCCCGCAGCAAGCGTATCTCACTCTATTTGATTCTGTTGTCGGTTTTCCTATGGTTCATGGGGTATAACGCCGTCGTATCGAAAGTCGCCGATTACGCGCCCAAAATCTTGAACATGGGTGCCGCTCTGGCGGTCATGATCGCTCATGGTGTCGCCCTCATCGCGTTCATTCCGATTGGGATCATCTCGACCAGGATCGGACGACGCAAGTCGATATTGATCGGAATCGTCATCCTATCCCTCTCGTTTCTGAGCGTCCGTTTCCTGAACGAATCACTCGGATGGGTCATGTATCTCGTTTTCGGTCTGGTCGGGATCGGTTGGGCGACGATCAACGTCAACTCCTATCCGATGGTCGTCGAACTGTCCAAAGGTTCCGATGTCGGAAAGTACACCGGGTACTATTACACCTTCAGCATGGCCGCTCAGATCGTGACGCCGATCTTATCCGGTTTCCTGATGGATACGCTCAGCGGCGGAAGGCTCGTTCTCTTTCCGTACGCGACCGTTTTCGTGGCGTCCGCCTTCATCACGATGTATTTCGTCAAGCACGGTGACGCCAGGATTGAGAAGAAAGGCCTTCTTGAAAGCTTCGATGTCGACATGGATTGATCGATCATGAAACGTCTCTTCATACGCGTGCGAAAAAGGAAAGAATCAAAAAAACAAGAGCACCTGATCAGGGTGCTCTTTTCGTTGCGGGTTCGAAGAATTCGAAGACGACGTTGTCATAGTGTGCCTTGACGAAATCGAGTTGACTCTGGGTTCTCGCGGCGTAGCTGATGACCGTGAGTCCCTTTTCATGTGCCTTGGTCGCGTATCTGTTTGGGAGGTCTTGTATGCCGTAGCTGATGAAGTCGGGCTGGGAAAACCGATTGAAAAACATCGATTTCATCAAGTACTTGTATAATTTCGTCATCTTTCTGTTCGCCGTGAAGTACTCGGTGATCTGTCCTCGGACGATCATCGGATAGTGCCTTTTCAAATAATAGGGAACGTAGGGATGAAAGGAGAAGATCGCGTAAACACCGTCGTAGTCCTTAAGCATTTCCACGAGGCCTTCGATCAGTTTTCGTGTTTTTCCGAAAGGCTTGATTTCAATCAGGAGGTTGACCTCGCCCTTGACGAGTTCGAGAACCTCGGCCAGTCGTGGGATTTTTTCATCCGTGCCGAGAAGCCGGAGATCCCGGATCTCATCATAGGTCACGTCTTTCAAGGCTCTTATGTCACCCGTGAGTCTTTTGAGGTCCTTGTCGTGGAAACAGACGACCGTCCCATCTTTCAGGATGTTGACGTCGAGTTCGATCGCATAACCGCGATCACGTGCTTTCTCATAGGCGAGAAGTGAATTTTCCGGAACGCTTTTGTCGTGCGTGTGAAGGCCGCGATGGGCGATCATGTCCTCTTTGAGCCAGGTCAGATCTTTCATGTCCACAACCACCTTTCAAAGGGGTGAAACGAGGTTGATCAGAATGCCGAGCACAGCCGCGATGAGAATGAGTCTGATCGGTGGGATTTTCCAGATGAACTTGAGCAAGGCGATGATCACGAGGATAATCAGACCTTCGAAACGGAACGAAGACAAATCGAACGTGCGTTCATTCAGTATCGTGTTCGGGAGAAAGGAACGAATCGCGAGCGTGACGGATACGCCGACGATCAGGCCGATAACGACCGGTCTGAGACCGAGAAACGCGCGCTTGAACCAAAGACTGTCGAGTGCCTTGCTGCCGAAAGCGGCGATCAGGGATATGATGATGAAAGAGGGAAGGACGACGCCGAGCGTGGTCGCGAAAGCACCGATCAGACCGTACTGGTTCATACCGATGAATGTCGCCATGTTGACGGCGAGCGGACCGGGTGTCGATTCGCTGATCCCGATGAAATCGACCATGAGCTCGTAGTCGATGTATCCCCTACCGACCATTTCCGCCTGAATTAGGGGAATCATGGCGTACCCGCCACCAAAGGTGAACAGACCGATCTTGAAAAAGATCCAGAAAAGCGTCAGGATTTCAAGCATCTCGTTTCGCCTCCCCGTAGTTGATGATCATGCTGTAGAGGATACCCAGAAGAGCACCGGAAAGCAAAAGGTATATCGGGCTGACGGACGTGAAAATCGTCGCGAGGAGCGCCAGGACGAAGACGATCGTGACGAAGCGCGTGAATCGGATCTTGCGGGCGAGTCTGAGACCGGCTCCGAGGATGAGAATCGCGACCCCGGCCTTGATGCCTTCGAAAGCATAGCCGACCAGTCTGATTTCCTTGAATTCGATGATGAAAAGCGAAAGAAGCGAGATGAGCATGAATGAAGGCAAGACGACACCGAGCGTCGCGATCAGGCTGCCTTTGAATCCGGCGATCTTGTAACCGATGAATGTCGCGGAGTTCACCGCGAAAACACCCGGGGTGGACTCGGAAATCGTCAGAATCTTGAAAATATCGTCGTTGTTGACCCAGTGTTTCTGATCGACGACTTCACGACGCATGACAGGCATCATCGCGAGTCCGCCACCGAATGTGAAAGCGCCGATCTTGAAAAATGTAAGAAAAAGATTCCATAGCGTGCGTTCTGATTTCATACGTTTTTACACCTCGTAAATCATTATAACACAAGTTGCTTTCAAGCGATGACACAACTGTGTTATAATCACTTTGCAAAGGAAGGTATACTATGAAAAAAACAACGATATGGATATTGATCCTCGTCGGATTGGCACTTCTCGCCGGTTGCGAGAATGAACCGAGTTCGAAGGACATGGTTCCACCGACGATCAGCGGGGCGCGTGACCTCACGCATACGATCGGCGACGAACAACCCGATTATCTCAAAAACGTCACCGCGCATGATCTGAGCGACGGTGATCTCACCGACCGAATCACCGTTGATGATTCAGATGTCAACCTGCTTGTAGCGGGTATTTACGAGCTCATTTACCGCGTCAGCGACCTTGACGGTTTCTCGACCACCGAGACGGTCAACGTCATCGTTCTTGAAGACGGGTTGGAGCCCAATACGACGAAACCGATTTTTCTCGATGCCAAGGACTTCACGCATACGATCGGCGATGCGGCACCGGACTATCTGGAATCGATTCGTGCATATGACGCGGAAGAAGGGGTACTCACCGAACGCATTACCTATGATGACGGTGATGTCGACCTGATGACGGAAGGGACGTACGAATTGATCTATGCGGTTGCCGATTCATTCGGCAACCAGGCATTTGAAACCGTCCATGTCATCGTGATCGAATCATCGGTTCCGACCGTATCTACGCTCAACATCTACAACATCAACGATACGCATGGCGCGATCCTTGAAAAAGGATCGGAAATGGGTCTGGGCCGAATCGGCAACCTCATCATCGATGAACGGACCGAAAACCCCGAAGAGACGGTTTTCATCGCCGGAGGGGATATTCTTCAGGGTACGCTCATTTCGAACTATTTTTTCGGTGAATCGGCGATTGCCGCACTGAATGCGATCGAACTCGACGCGTTTGTCCTCGGGAACCACGAGTTCGACTGGGGACTCGATATCGTGACCGAATATTTCGATCCCGACAAAGAAGGGCTCAAAGCGGAGTTCCCCCTTCTGGGGGCGAATGTCTTTTTCAAGGGTACCCGGGAAATACCCGAGTTCATCGACCCCTATACGATCGTTGCCAAGGGTGATCTCGAGGTCGGCATCATCGGTCTGATGGGATACGGTCTCGAATCGAGTATCGCGACTTCCCGCATCCGTGACTACGAGTTCGGCGACCCCCTTGACGAGGCCGCATATTGCAGCGAACATCTCAGAGTCGAAGAAGGTGTCGATGTCGTCATCGTCGCCATTCATGGTTCCGATGACGGGTTCAATCAGGCCGTCGGCGACTTGGTCGGAAATCAACACGTCGATGCCGTCTTCAATGGACACTCGCATCGGGCATATACGACTTTCGAAGCACGTCCGGGCGTCGACATGCCCGTCATCCAATCCGGTGCCAACGGCGAATACTTGGGACGCCTGCGTCTGGATCTGACGGACGGAGTCGTCGCGGATTACCAGGCGGACAACTTGACCGGTTCTAGCGACACACGACTCCAGACGAGCAGTCCGATCGTCGATGACGCGCTCGCGCCATATCTGGAAATCGTCGAACCGCTTCTGACCGAAACGATCATTACGGCCGGTGAGTACTTGGGCAGAGGTGACCTCACGACCTATATGGCACGACTCATACGTACGGTCACCGACAGTGATATCGCTTTTCACAATTCCGGCGGGACCAGAACCGACGTACAGGCCTACGAAGCGATGACGATGTCGACGCTATACCAGATCTTTCCTTTCGACAATCGGATCAAGACCGTTTATCTGACCGGTCTGGAAGTCAAGAGTTTGCTCGCGGATTCCTATTACGACTATCACGATATCCGACCGGGACTCACCTTTTCCGATGACGAACTCTATCTCGTCGCGACCAACGACTATGTCTTCGACTACCCCTTTGCACCGTTCATATACGGCGTCGACCCTGTGGATACCGGTATTCTCATTCGTGACGTTTTCTATGACGTTCTTCTCGAACTGGCGTTGACCGAGGACTATTTCTATCTCGACTCGCCCATTCTTCTCAACGGTTCGGTTTTCTTTCTCGCACGTGATGTTTCCATCCTGCCCGGACCCATTCGAATCACGAATGTAAACGGTTTTAGAGACACGCCTGTGATATAATCGGTTTGGAGGTATGCGTACATGATTCCATCATTTGAAAAGCGTGTCCGGGCATTCGCGATCGATACGTCGGGTGTCGCATTGCTCATGATTCTCGCGATTCCACTCGGCGAAGTCTATGCTTATCTGCTCGCCGCATTCGGTTTTCTCGGACTCTATCTCGTCCCTTATTTCTTTTCAAGCGGACAGACGTTCGGCAAGCGTATCCAGAAAATCAGGGTCGTTCGAATGGATGGAAGCCCGATCCCGGTATGGCACGTCCTGCTTCGGGATGTGTTCAAACTCGTCTTGAGCATCGGGACCTTCGGTGTTTACGCCGTCATCTCCTATTTTTTCTTATCGGATCATACGAGCAGAGCGTTTCATGATCTTATATTCAAAACAAAAGTCATCGACTTGGAACCGCCCCAGGGTAGAGACAACTACATTGGAAAAGGCGAATCGATGCGAAAGCGAGGATTCTAATGAGAAAATTGATTTTATCGATGATCGTGCTATCAACGGTCATATTCATTGTCGGATGTGACGAGAAGACGACCGAAGAAAGCGATCTCAATCCCCATAACGATACGTATTACCAGATTTTCGTCCGGTCGTTCGCCGACAGTGATGGCGATGGTATCGGCGATTTGAACGGAATTACCGAAAACCTCGATTATCTCGAGGATTTCGGTGTGACCGCGCTTTGGCTTCTGCCGATCAATCCCTCACCATCCTACCACGGATACGATGTCACCGATTATTACGGCATCAACGAGGATTACGGCACGATGGACGATTTCAAGAATCTGATCACGGAAGCCGAATCCCGCGACATCAGGATTCTGATCGATCTCGTCATCAATCATACCTCGGATCAGCATCCCTGGTATGTCGGTGCGCAAAACCCGAAAAGCGCTTATCGTGACTTCTATATCTGGGATAACGGAAATGCTTTCGAGAGTTTCGTCGGCGGGATGAAAGACTTGAACCTGGCCAACGAAGAAGTCGTTCTCGAAGTCAAGACGATCATGGATTATTATCTTGAAATGGGTGTGCACGGTTTCAGACTGGATGCCGCCAAGCACTTTTTCGACAAGCCCGGCATCGTCGGCGTCGACCTTAAGAACACGCTTTTCATCAATGATCTGAATCGGTCGATCACGGAAAACCATCCCGACAGCTACATCGTTTCCGAAGTGTTCGAATACAGCGAGATCATCTATCCCGATTATTATATCGGATCCGATTCGGTCTATAATTTCTTCGGCTACAAGACGATCAAGGACAAGGTCGGTCTCGGAGAGAGCAGGTCGCTATTCGTCCGCAGTTTCGAACGGTTCTACGACAGCATCCGGGAAGTGGACCCTTATTTTGTCGACGCACCGTTTCTGACCAATCACGACCTCGACAGGCTCGCTTCGACTCCCGGTTTTTCAACCTATGATTCACTCGCCAAACTCAAGCTCGCGAGTCGGATTCTTCTGACACTTCCCGGTTCGCCCTTCATCTACTACGGGGAAGAACTCGGCATGAAAGGATACCGCGATTACGCAAATGACGGACAGAACGTGCCCGGATACGGTGTCGCCTACGACGAGTATCGTCGTACGCCGTTTCTCTGGGGTGACTCCGAGATCGAGACGACATGGTTCCCGGATGCGCAGAATGACGCCACGGCCACTTTGAACGAGCAAAAGGACGATGCCAACTCGCTCTATCACACGTATCGGACCATGAATCACTTAAGACTCGAGCACGTCGCGCTTCGCTACGGAAACGACTTCATCCCTTATCGTGACAACGATACGTTCATTCAGGGATATATCCGATCCTATCAGGATGAAAACAACGACCAGACACTCCTGATCATCCACAATCTTTCGTCATCGGATACGTTCGATCTCGATTTTCCGTACGAGGAACTGATCTACGGTGATCTTTCGCTCGCCCCCTATGAATCGCTTGTCGTCGAAATCGATACGGACCTGATCGAGGATTATACCTGATGTTTCTCTTGCGCTATTTCAAATACTCGTTCGAGTACAAGCGCATCTTCGAAAGGCTTCATGAAAAAGGGTACAAGGTTTTCATCTATTTCCTGCTGTTGAGTCTGATGAGCGCGTTTCCTCTGAACTTCCTGATCGTCCGTGAAACGGGATGGCGTCTCGACTTCATCGAAGAGAGTTTCCGTCTTGAAACACCGGAGTGGCAACTTCCCGAAACGTGTGCGCTGCGCGCATCGAAACTGGTCTGCGACTCGGATGAGACGTATCGCTATGAGCATCGGGACATGGTCTATGTGTTCAATGCCACGGACGACGATGTCGATCTCGATACCGAAGCCGTCTATTTCCTTGAAAACCGTATCGTCTATACCAACGGCAGCGACGCGAGTATGAGCGGTTTCAACTATACAGGGTTCTCGGAACCGGTGAGTTTTTTGGAACTCAATCTCATGAGCGGAAGCGAAAGAGAAGAGGCCTACATCGACTTCGGTGTGGCAATCGAAGAGACGTTCGGTCCCTATATCGTCATCTATACCGTGTTCGTCAACACGATCATCCATATTCTGATCAGCATCGTGTTCATCATCATGCTCGCGCTCGTCATCCAGTTGTTCAAGTTCGGGTATTCGAGTTTCATGACGTTCAGGGAAAGCATGAAACTGATCGTGTTTCTGATGGGACTCCCGGCAGTCCTGAGTCTTCTGATTGGACTGTTCGTGCCGGCTTTCTCCACGGTCATCTATCAGTTGTCGATGGGGATCATCACGATGCTCGTCATGCTCGTTTACGGAAAGAAACAGTTCACATGACAAAAAAAGAGAGCGAACCGATCCGGTTCGCTCTTTTGCATGTTCTCTCAATTGATTTTCAGATTGTCATCTCCGGAATCAATCCCGGGTTCGGTGACGCTTTTGTTGATCAGATACGTATGATACCCGTAGGTGACGTCTTCATCCTCGTAGTCGTCTTCGGTCTCGTAGAGGTAGACCGTCAGCGTATAGAATTCGGTTCCGATCGTCGAGAAGTTTTTCTGATAGCTTTGTCTCGCGATGTCGTTGGTGATTTCCAAGAGGGCATCCATATCGGTGATCGGTTCGGAAATGACGACGTGAACGTCGATCGTTCGAAATCCGAGTCGTTCATTCATGACGTTGACATCGAGTGTGTCACCTTCACTGCCGTTACAACCGACCAAGGCGATCAGCGCGGCCAGAACCATAATGATTGTGATTGCTTTTTTCATAATATGTCCCTCCTAATTCGGATATACGAGATTGACGTCATACTCTCCGCCCTTTACGTGAAGGACGTAATAGTAGTGCGTCTGACGCCCAAAGGGCTCGGTGACGGCAACCGTGACCGTATAATAACCAGGTCTGTCGATGTCGTGCCCATTCGAGTAATAGACTTCGAGATCGGGATAATCACCGCTGTTGACCGTGATGTTCTGGGCCGGATCGAAAGAATCACCCGGATCGATTTCGACGACGTCCTTCTTGATGGTGATGCGTTCCTCCGTGCGTTCGACGAGAATGACGGACGTGTTGGCGGGAACGTAGACGGCATTGCTGATGACTTCAAGGCCGTTTGGATCACTCGTTTCGACGTAGGTCAGCATGTCGTATTGTTTTCCGGCCGGAAGTTCGACGTAGGTCAGTCCACCGCTCGGGTTTCCGCTGTGGACGACGATCATTTCGGGGTCGTTGTTTTCTCCGGCGATCCGGTAGGCGATGGCCTGATCGCCCTGATCGGTGTCGAGGAAACTCAGGCGTGATCGGATCGAAGCGGCGTCATCCATCCGGAAATGGTTGAATGACTTGCGGATTTCAATCAGGTCCTTGTAGTATTCGAAGACATCGGTGTAGCGTGCCTTGCGATCCCAGCGAAGCTGGTTGACGCTATCGGGCGATTCGTAGGAGTTGTGGTCGTAACCGCCTTCTTCCAACGGCTTCGAGCGCATGAATTCGACTCCGGCATGCAGGAAGGATACGCCTTGCGAGGTCAGGACGACGGCGTTCGACTGGATTTGCATCGCTTTGACCTTGTCTTTGTTTCTCGTTCCGCTGAACCCCGTCAGCATGAACTTGTCGTAGAGCGTGTTGTTGTCGTGGGCCGTGACGTAGTTGACCATCTGATTCGGATCCAGATGCCAGGGGTCCACACCGGAATAGCCGTTATGGTCGATCCCGCCGACGACGCCGTAACGGACGCCATTGGCCGTATCATAGGTGGCTTCGCCTTGGATCCAGCCCGATTCTCCGGCTTGGAAGACCGAACCTTTCAAGGCGTCGCGCGTGACGTCGTTGAAGGCTCCGACGTTGTTCATGTCGGAAAGGTTTTCCTTGTCGGCGCGAATATTTTCGTCCAGAGGACTCGTTCCGCCCATCCACGGTTCACCGTAGACGATGATCGTGGGGTCGATCGATTCGAGCAGTGACTGGATCTGATTCATCGTTTCGACGTCATGGAGTGCCATGAGGTCGAAACGGAAACCGGACAGATTGTATTCGGTCGCCAGGAATTCCACGGAATCGAGCATGAACTTGCGCATCATCGAACGTTCGGATGCGGTTTCGTTTCCGGTACCCGAGCCATTGCTGAAGCCACCGGTCTCCGTGAGACGGTGATAATAGCCGGGAACGATCTTATGGAAGTTCGACGTTTCCGATTCGCCCGTATGATTGTAAACAACATCCATGATAACACGAATATCGTAATCATGCAACGCCATGACGGCTTCTTTGAACTCTTTGATGCGTACTTCACCGTCGAACGGGTTCGTGGCATACGATCCTTCGAGCGTGTTGAAGTGATAGGGCATGTAACCCCAGTTGAAGATGTTCGTGTAATTCGGATTACTGAAAGCTTCGATTTCATCGACGTAACCGAAATCGAAGATCGGCAGGAGTTGAACGGCGTTGACGCCGAGCTCGGCGATATGGTCGAGACCGGTCGTGACCGTCACGTCACCGGATTGATAGGTCGTTCCTTTTTCTGTCAATCCCATGAACTTGCCACGATAACTTTCCGTACCCAGCCATGATTCATGGCTCGTGAGATCACGGACGTGAAGTTCGTAGACGATGTAATCTGTCAAGGAACGGATCGTGTCGGGACGATCGTTATAGGTCCATCCATCGGGATTGGTGGCCTCGAAATCGACGATCATCGCGCGTTGTCCGTTCGCACCGGTCGAATAGGCGTAAGGGTCGGTGACTTCATGGGCGACGCCGTTGTTCGTTACCGTGAACGTGTAATAATCGGAGAGGTAGTCGCCGGTCAGCTTGACTTCCCACGCTCCGTTTTCAATCGGATAGAGCGCGTGCGTCTCATAGGGCGTCTCTTCGCTTGATGCGTTACCCAGATCGTCATAATCCGGGTGACCCTGTTGATAGACGTTGAGCGACACGGCTTCCGATAACGGAGCCCACAGACGGAAAACGGTGAACTCGTCTTCGAAACTCACGCCGAGCGTGCCCTCGTACGTATAGAGATCCTCGAAAGCGTCGGTGTCATAGAGATTTTGGAGCGAGATGGCTTTCTCGTCGGTCCGATCCTCGTTGAAATGGACGACGAGCGTGTAGGTCTTCGCGATATCGATGTCGTCTATGGACACGGTGATCGTTTTTGAGAAAGCTGTCGTTGTCGTCAGAATGCTTACGCCCTCCTCATAGATCTCATAACCGAGCACGGGGACGGCGGTCAGCGTGGCGACGATCTTCTTGTCGGCATCGAAAGCGGCGGTCAGGATCCGGTCGCGATAATCGGGAATGTTCGCCTCGAGATCGCTTTCCGAAAGACCGATCCGAAGGTCCTGTTCGACGAAATAGGCGTGAGCGACACCACCCGTGACCTCGACTTCACTCAAGTCGATGAAACGGTCGCCACCGACTTCACGGTAACCGTCCCAGCCGCCCTGCTTGATGATGATGCCGACTTTCGTGGCATCCGGATAGTCTTCTTCCAGGTCGACGACGTGATAGACCCCGTGTTCATCGGTGTTTTCAACGTTGAAGTCGTGCTGAATACCGCCGATGGAGCTGGGTTCGTGTTGCCACATCCAGAAATTGAAATTCGTATAGTCATCATCATAGCGATAGTAGTGGACGACGAGTGTTGTCGGCAGATCGTTCGCCTCGATCGTGATGTTCAAACCGATGAGCGTAAATCCAAGCATAATGGAAAACAGTATTTTTTTCATAGGTCATGACCTCCTTCGTTTCTATGATATCATGATTGAGGAATGGAACCGGTTAAAAATGATAGCGATTTCAAAAAGAAAACGGTTGCACATTGAAGGTAGAGCTAAAGCGGTTACATAAAATCGGGTATTTGTGATAGAATGAAGGCGTCAGGAGTGATTCTTTCATTCCATGAATAACAAAGGAGGAAAACAATGAAGAAAGTATTGGTAGCTTTATTTCTCGGTATTTTCGCTTTTATCGCGATCGGCATCAGCTCGTATGCGGTCGAAGCGGGTACCGGGAATCTCGTCGTTCACTTCCAAGCTTGGGAAGGTGACTACGAAGGTCTTGGATCTCACGCTTGGGGCGGACCCGCCGCAGGCAAGCTTCACGATGGTGTAGATGACTTCGGTGTTTACTACGAGTTCAATGATATTCCTGTTGGAACTGAAGTTGGATTCATCGCCGTCTATTGGGAAGGCGAAGGTCCGAATTGGGATCGCAAGCTGACCGGTGACATTTTCATCGATCCGAGTGCGGTTGTCGAAGGTGAAACGACACACGTCTATGTCTTCGAAGGCGCAGCGACGACGGATGATGACCCAGGTCATTATATCGCCAGAAACGACGCACCGAACATGCTCACCGTCTATTATGATCCATCCGGAGCATACGAAGAAGAACTCGGTGTTCACGCCTGGGGCTGGGAAGGTTACGGATCCGAATGGGGCAACCCATCACAAGTCTTCACGAAGGGTGGAGTTGCCGCTTCCGGTTATGATGTCAAGGCAGCCATGCTTTATGCCGAAGAAGATGGGGCCGGTTTACTGGTTTATGCCGGCGGAGACGCCAACAAGAAGACCGGTGACGTTACGATCGCCAACGCCATGGATGAATTCCTGAACGGTGAAGTCGGTGTCGCTTACGTGGTAAGCAAGGGTAATGCCTATACGGCGAACGACAATGTCTTTTATAACGATCCCGCCACATTCTCCGAAATGGCATTCTCATTCCAGTTGATGCCTTTCGACAATGAAGAAAAAGACGGAACATACGCCGTCGATCCGACCACGATCATCGTCAAGACGAGTTCTCCTGTCGCGTCCCCGTATCCTGACGCGGAAGACAAGGAAGAAGCGACTGCAACGATCGAAGGATGGTTCGCCGTCCACGAAGTTCTCGGAGAAGGCACCTATAGCGAAGATCCTCTGGCAATCGAACGCGTTGACTTCGCCGCCAACGATACGCTGACGGCATTCGTCATCATTCTTGCCGAAGGCAGCGAACTCGACAATTCCAAGGATTATGAGCTTTTCTTCGACCTCGGATTGGAAGAAGGAAACGCCGAAGCTTCGATTCCGGTCGATCTTGACCGTGAAGCTCCGGTTCTGAACTTCATTTCCCCATCCGGCATCGTCGGACTGGATCCGGAAGACCGAGTAATCGAAGTCACATGGGGACAACCGTTCGATCAGAACCTGTTCCCGCGATTCAGAGTCGATGACAATCGCGATGGTGACTTGACATCCTTCGTATTCGTACCCAAGGGCGGTCAATCCGTTTTGGATACGCGTGAAGAAGGAGATTACACGATTCTGTTGCGAGTTGAAGATGAATGGGGCAACGTCACGGATGAAACGTTCATTTTCAGAGTTTCAAAAACTGAGTAGGGAGGCACGCACATGAAAAAACTATTGTTATTACTGTTCGTTCTATCGGGCGTGCTTACGCTAGCCGCTTGTTCAGAACCCGTCAATGAAGGCGAACTCATCGATTTCGGTGACACGTTCGTACAGAAGAGCAAGATTCGCGTTTGGATCGATGATGAAAACGGTGAATACATGGAAGCCGTCATCGAAGCATTCAATGAAGTCTATCCGAACATCGTCGTCGAACACCAGCACATGGGTAGCGTCGATGCGCGCGAATTGTTGAAGACATTCGGTCCTTCCGGTAATGGTGCGGACGTATTCCAGTTCCCACATGACCACTTGGCACAGGCAACTCTCGAAGACCTCGTTCTGCCGCTTCCTATTTCAACGCGTGACGTTCTCGAAGGCCGCGCACATGAACTCGGATTGAGCATCGCGACCGTATCCTATGACGAAGGCGCACAATCCTTCGATCCAGAGCCCGACGTCAAGCCGTTGAAAGACTTTAGAGGCCGTTCCGATACCGGTTGAATCGGCTTGTTCCCACAATACCGATCTGGTCGCCGAACCGGCGGAAACATATGAAGAACTTTAGCTGAAGCGGATGTATGTGGAATGCCGCCTTGCAGCAGACGAATCGACAGACCAACGCACAAAAGGGTTGGTACTACCTCGGTACGTCGAGCCATTGGGCGGACAGCTATTTCATATGCAGCAATCGTATTTATCTGGCCTTTGATTTCTATCCGCTGACCCGAGCTCAACGATCCGACTGCTGTCGGTTTCGAAGATGCTGTTCCCGCACTTCTGAATGGATGGAAAACGAACTGAAACTACGCTGTACGACCGGAGCCGGGTTCACACAACTCCAATGGCGGCGGCGGTACGCCTTTGAAGACAGCTATGTAAATCCCTTATGTCATCGGCGGACCATGGAACCATGAAGCCTATGGGCTATCGCCGAAGAACTACAGCGTCGCACCGATAAGCCTTCGAACAATGTCGATGGCGTCGATACACCGACTGTACGTTCGCAGGCGCGATGATGGCAGTTGTCTACAAGTATTCGGACAATACCGAAGACGCGATCAAGTTCGTCGAGTTCCCAATTCCCGATATCGCAATGGAACTCCAATACGAAACAGAAGGGTAAATTCCTGGCAGGTATCCGAACTCGCAAGTGAGATTCCGGTGTTTCCGATGATGAACTGCTTGCTGGCAATGTCCGATCAGCCTCTCGAAACGTCCGTTCCGATGTGCCTACGATTCCTCAGGTCACTTACTATTGGGGACCGGGTGAAACGATGATTATCGACGTCTGGAACAACGACATCGATCCGGCCGTAGCAGCTACGGAAGCAGAAGCCTCTTATCTCGCCCGTGTTGGTTTGGCAGGATAAGCGGAAACGAATATTCTTAAAACATGAACCGATGAAGGCGGCACGCCGTGCCGCCCTCATTTGGTTATATTTTGGAGGCAAGCATGAAATTTTTCAGCATTATCAAAGCCGTTGCTTCTGGATTCATTTGGGGATTCGGGCAACTTCTGAATCTGCAGTTGCTCAAAGCCCTGTTCTTTTTTATTGTTTTTGCCGGATTCGTCGGGATCGAACTCAGTACGAGTTCGTATTTCGAGGAGATCAACGCCTACGACAAGTTACCGGGTGAAAATTACGGAGATACCTATTTCAAAGAAACGTTCATGGCGGAATATTTGGCGAACGACGATCCCTATGAACCGTTCGAGGATTATCTCGTGGCGATCGGGGGAAGAGAGAACCTTGATGAAGATGCGTTCATCGCGTTTTTGGCGGAGGACTTGAAAGAAAACAATCCGATTCGTTATACGGAACTCGGTGAGTTGCTTGAAAGGAATCCCGATCGCATCCTGGCTTCCGAATTCGCCGATGAAGATCGCGTTCACCTCAATCGACGCGGGACGCTCTATTACAATCAGGCAGAAGACCTCTACTACCGCCAACGTACCGTAACCGATCCGGACGGAACCAATAAAAAAGAATTCGTTGAGACGACGCTGTTGACCGACGAGCTCAACGAGAATAATGTCACACGAAGCGAAGAAGGACTGACGACCTTCGTCAAGACCGATCAGATCTTTGAATCCGACGGCCAATACTACCTGCGTGTCGAAGACGACGGCGTCATCAGACACGTCAATCTTTTAACGGAAGAGATCGTCGGACCGATTTCCGATTCCGAGGAAGTCGAAGTCACGGGTCCGCTCTATTACGTCAGCGACGGCATCTATGAATACTATGAAGCCGGCATGATCTACAATTCGGTTCGTCTTCAATATGAAGGAACCGAATTCAGTGAGACCTTCCGGCAAGTCATGTTCTACACGTATTCCTTTGACTGGAATCAGTATGGAAACCGGCACTATAATCGTCTTTTGCTCAAGGTCCACCTTCAACTGAATCCCGATATCAATGAAACGTTCATCGAACAATACGACAATTTCTTCTATGACAAGGCCGGCTTCTTCGTAAGAAGCTACTGGTCGGTCGTGACGCTCGGTGTGGCCCAGAAACTCAATTTCACGGGGCACGTGGCTCTGTCGGACGCACTCGTCGGGGCACGTGGTGAACCGTTCAACATGTATACGGTCACGGACTTTTCGATCTCGGAAGACATCCCGATTCAGGGACATACGTCGACGATCATTCTTCTCGAAGGGCTGATCGGCATCATCCTTTCGTTCTTCTTCTACATCTTCATGTTCTGGTCGATCCGTGATGCCTACCGTATCTCCGAGGCCAAAAGGAAGAAAGAAAAGGTACTCAAGGATGTTCCTTATTTCAAAGACGTCTACGAACGCAGTTTCGAGTACATCATCTTATCCCCGGCGCTCTTCGTTCTCGCCTTCATTTCGATCATGCCGATCACGTTCGGATTCATCATATCCTTTACGAACATATCGGGAAACGAGTCCATGGTCGCGACGTTCGACTGGGTCGGTTTCAAGAATTTCATCGCCCTGTTCAACTTTTCATCCGGATTGGGCGAGTCCTTCGGTCGGGCTTTCTGGCGTGTCCTGGGTTGGACCGTCGTCTGGGCGATCCTGTCGACGGGTACCGTCTTTTTCGGTGGTTTTTTCCAAGCGCTCATTCTCAACAGCGAGAAAGTCGTCTTCCGGAAAATGTGGCGTACGTTGCTCATTCTTCCTTGGGCGATTCCCGCGCTTCTCTCCCAGATGGTCTTTTCGGTCATGTTCAACGAGATCGGATTCATCAACTCCTTCCTTCAGGATATCGGGGTTTACGGGATACTCGAGAATCTGGGCATGCTCGGAGTGGACTTCAGTTCCCTTTCCGGAATCAGCAGGCTTTTCTATCTCGGGAAGGACAATATCCAATGGTTTACCAACCCGTTCAATCCGACGTTTGTCCGAGCGACACTGATCGTCGTCAATATCTGGCTCGGGTTCCCCTATTTCATGGCGCTCATGACGGGAGTCATGACGGCCATCGACAGAACACTCTATGAAGCCGCGGATATCGATGGTGCCAGCAACTGGCAAAAAATCTGGGCGATTACCATGCCGCTGGTGCTCTATTCGACCGCACCCATTTTGATTATGACCTTCTCGATGAACTTCAATAACTTCGGGGTCATCTACTTCATCACGGGTGGTGGACCGAATGCCGGTCACTATTCGCGTGGTTTTGCCGGTGACAGTGACATCCTGATCTCATGGATGTACAAGCTGACGGTAGACGAAGCGATCTTCAACATGGCTTCCGTCTTCTCCGTTCTCATTTTCTTGTTCGTCGGTTCGATCACGGCTTGGAACCTGTCGAAGACACGAGCATTTCAGGAGGATTAGAAGATGCCACTCATACTACAACTACTATTCATTTATGGCGCGATCGTCGTTCTTCTGATCCATCAGGGGACGGTTGTCGAATACGCCAGGAAAAAAGGTTATGAAGGGATCAAGCCGGGTTTGATCGGGCTCGTTCCCGTCTATGGTCTTTACTATTACATCCTAAGGAAAAAGCGTCGGAACATATCGAAACAGGGTCTTCGAGCGGTCTTTTCACTGAAGAATTTCGTCGCGCGAACCTTGATTTACGGTGAGATCGCTTTGATTTCGATCATCGTCATCGTGCCGGTCGTCTATATCATCGGACTGTCGCTTTCGAACATTCAAAGCTCGGTTCCGAGTACGATCTGGCCCAAGGATCCGAACACCGGAGCTTTCACTTATCTCTTCGAAGAGACGAAGTTCGTTCGCTGGTACTGGAACACGCTCAGTATCGCCTTGATCAACATGTTCGTCGGAACGGTACTCATTACCGGTGCCGCCTATGTCTTCGCACGGTTCAAGTTCGTCGGGAAACGGGCGGGGCTCCTGGCGATTCTCGTTCTTCAGGCATTCCCATCCTTCATGGGACTCATCGCGATGTATGTCCTCTTCTGGAAATTCGGTCTACTCGGTCAACCGCGAGCACTGAGTATTCTCTATATCGGCGGAAGCATACCGGGAAATCTCTGGCTCGTCAAAGGGTTCCTCTCGCAAATACCGAAGGATCTGGACGAGTCGGCCATGATCGACGGTGCGAACAAGTTCCAGATCTTCTGGCGGATCATCCTGCCGCTTTCCGTACCGATTCTGACGTTCGTTGCCGTAACGATGTTCATGGTTCCGTGGATGGACTACATGCTTCCGGGTTATCTGCTCAACTATTATCCGCCCGATGCCCCGGCAGGGTATGACGTCACCCAACAATGGACGCTCGCCGTCGGTCTGTTCAAGTTCATCAATGACCTGGAATACATTCACTACTCCGCATTCGCGGCAGGGGCGCTTCTCGTCGGATTGCCGATCACGATTCTATATATGCTTTTCCAACGTTACCTGATCGAGGGAATCATGGCAGGTGCGACAAAAGGGTAGATTTTTTACCCTTTTCTTTTGAACGGGGGTCACAGGCGACAGTTCCCCCGCATATGTGGTAAAATATAGGTGTAAACCTAAACAACAAGGAGACTACCATGCAACATATTTTTCTGAACAAGGATACTTTCAAAGGCGCATTTCTGAGCCGTCTTGAAGAAACGTTCGAAGTCGAGCTCGAGGAGTCGAATGCCTATCAGAGGTATAGCGTACTCGCCGAACTGCTCGATCAGCATCTCGAGAAAAAATTTCAGAAAACGGAACGTACCGTCAGAGAGAAAGGCCTGAAAAAGGCGATCTATTTCTCAATGGAATTTCTGATGGGGCGTCTGATCACGAACAACTTGCAGAACAGCGGTTTCTATGACGTCGTCAAGGAAGCCTTCATGGATCTGAACATCAACTTGAACGAGATCGAAGAAAGCGAGTCCGATGCGGGACTCGGCAATGGCGGTCTCGGTCGTCTGTCGGCCTGTTTTCTCGATTCCGCGGCATCTCTGGGATACCCGCTCTATGGGAACAGTCTGCGTTATCAGAAGGGTTTTTTCAAACAGGAGATACGCAACCACAAACAGGTCGAACTCGAAGACCCCTGGTTGGACCGACCGTTCATCTGGGAAACGAAGCGGGAAGACGAGTCGATCCACATTCCTTTCTTCGGATATGTCGAGCATACGCGTCTGATCAACCCGGTCTGGATCAAAGCGGTCCCTTATGACGTCAAGATCATCGGTGATCACAACGATGTCGTCACGTCGCTCAGACTGTGGTCGACCGAACCGAGTGAACGGCACGCCCATCACGACGGGAAATACTTGCGTATGGTCGCACGGATCGACGATCAGCTCTACCCCGACGATTCCAAGGAAGAGGGTAAGACGCTCAGGTTGCAGCAGCAATACTTGTTCAGCGCAGCCGGAGTCAAGCGTGTGATCAACGAACATAAAGCGCTCGAGCGCGAGCTCGACACGCTGCCAGATTATTATGTCTTTCAGTTGAACGACACCCACCCGACGCTCGTCATTCCCGAACTCATGCGCGTGCTCATGGACGAAGAGGGCATGGGTTATGACAAGGCGTGGGATCTGACGACCAGAATGTGCGCATTCACAAACCATACGATTCTATCCGAAGCACTGGAAAAATGGGAGATCGGTATTTTCAGAAACCTTCTTCCCCGTATTTTCGAGATCATACTCGAAATGAATCGACGCTTCAAGGAACTGCTCGAAACAGACGGACGTTTCAACCGGGAACAGATCTATCTCATGGCTTTGATCGGACATCAGCACTTGCGGATGGCACATATTTCGATCTATGGATCGTTTAGTGTCAATGGGGTCGCCGAACTCCATACGAACATTCTCAAGAAATACGAGATGAAAGACTTCTTCACGCTCTATCCCGACAAGTTCAACAACAAGACCAACGGGATCACCCATCGTCGCTGGTTGATCCATACGAATCACGAGCTCGTCGATATTCTCGATGAACGGATCGGCACGTCCTGGCGTGAAGACCTCCTCAAGCTCAAGAAGTTGGAGGATTATCAGGATGACGAAGCGACGCGAAACGACGTCTACGAGATGAAACAGACCAAGAAAAGAGCGTTGGCCAGCCGCATCTATCACGATCAGGGTGTCAAACTCGATACGGATGGCATATTCGACATTCAGGTCAAACGTCTGCACGAATACAAGCGACAACTGATGAATATCATTCACATCATCTACGTCTATCAGAGACTCAAGAAGGATCCGGAGTTCAAGGCGAACTATGTCCCGCATTCGTTTATCATCGGTGGGAAAGCCGCTCCGAGCTACCATATGGCCAAAGCGGTCATCGAACTGATCGACACGGTCGCGGATGTCATCAACCACGACAAGGAGACCAAGGACCTGCTCAAAGTCGTCTTTATCCGCAACTACAACGTCACCTACGCGGAATACATCATGCCGGCCGCGGATCTCTCCGAACAGATTTCAACGGCAACCAAAGAAGCGAGTGGTACCGGAAACATGAAGTTCATGATGAATGGCGCGATTACGATCGGTACGCTCGACGGTGCGAACCTCGAGATCGTCAACGAAGTCGGCGAGGAAAACGCCATCATTTTCGGCATGACCGCCGACGAGGTTTCCCAGTTCTATCAGAACAACGGCTACAAGCCGCGTGAGATCTATGAAAAGGACCAGAGACTCAAGGACGTTTTCGCATTCGTTCGGGGACTCAGAAGCAACCCGCAACACTTCGATTTCATTTTGAACAATCTTTTGAACAGCGACTATTTCCTCGTCCTCAAGGACTTCGACGCCTATGTCAAAGCCCATGAGCGGGCGAACGCGATGTATCAGGACCGGGGAGACTGGTTCAAGCGCGTCATCATCAATATCGCGAACTCGGGACACTTCACATCCGATCGGACGATCGAACAATACAACAAGGACATCTGGAACCTCGAAAAAATAAGATAGTCAAAGAGGAGACACGCATATGGCCAAGGACACGAACTTGAATTTGCGCAACACCATCTTCTATCAGGTATTCGTCAGACAACACACAAAGAGTCAGGATTTCCAGGGCGTGATCGATGATCTGGAACGCATCAGGGCGCTCGGAGTCGATGTGATCTATCTGCTTCCGATTCATCCGATCGGCGAGAAAGCCAGAAAGGGATCCGTCGGGAGTCCCTATTCGATCCAAGCCTATGATCGCATCGATCCGTCACTCGGGACGCTCGACGACTTCAAGCGTCTGATCGGAAAAGCGCACGCGCTCGGCCTCAAAGTGATGATGGATATCGTCATCAACCATACCTCGCGCGATTCCGATCTCGTTTTCGAACACCCGGAATGGTTTTACAGGGATAAGAACGGGAATTTCGCCAATCGTGTCGGTGACTGGAGCGATATTACCGACCTCGATTACAACAAGCGTCCGGTCTGGGACTACTTTTTGGACATCCTTTTCGATTGGGCGACATATGTCGATGGTTTTCGGTGTGATGTCGCACCGCTCATACCGCTCGATTTCTGGCTTGAAGCGCGTCAACGCATACATACGATCAAACCCGATTTCATCTGGTTGTCGGAGTCGGTTCATCTCTCGTTCGTCAAGTATCTGCGCGACCTCGGCTACGATTGCTCGAGCGATTCCGAGATGTATCGGGCTTTCGATATTCTCTATGATTACGACATCTTCGATTTCATGACCGCATATCTCGAAACGGGCGATCCCACGAGGTGGCTCGAAGAAATCGAACGGCAGGAAGCCGTCTATCCGAAGAACTACGTCAAATTGCGCAGTTTCGAGAATCACGATCAACCGCGCTTGCGCAGTCTGGTCAAAGATGACCATCACTTCGCAAACATGCTCGCCTTGAACTTCTTCATCAAGGGCGCCCCGCTCATCTATGCCGGCATGGAACACGGGATCGCGCATAGACCCGATCTCTTCAACGATGATGTGATCGAATGGGATTTCACGCATTCGTTCGAACCATTGATCAAAAGACTTTCCGAACTCAAGAAAAAACCGATCTTCAAAGAGGGTACGTATCACTCACATGTTGCACATGGTGTCGCCGTGATCCATTACCTTTTCGGACACGAATATCTGATCGGTATTTTCAATCTTTCCGCTCAGCGGGAAACAAGCGTAT
Organism: Acholeplasmataceae bacterium; assembly: GCA_018399615.1. Classification (GTDB taxonomy): domain Bacteria; phylum Bacillota_I; class Bacilli_A; order Acholeplasmatales; family Acholeplasmataceae; genus RECG01. The sequence goes on along the minus strand of JAGYNT010000002.1, from coordinate 33,415 downwards.
TACTTAAAGACGGGCGATACATGAACAGATTGGATGATCGGATGGTTACCGTACACGAAGGACGCGTATCGCTTCCCAGAGGACCGATCATCATCGACACGACGAAGGGACGTATGGCATGAGAGCTTTTATCGATGATTTCCGATTGATCCGAGTCGAATCCGAAAGCGCGATCGAAACGATTGAACACAAGGACTATGCCTTTTCGTTCGCCGAACGAAAAGGCATGGATCACTATTTCGAAACGGATCGGGACATCGTTTTGCATGAAGCGGATCGCCTGACGATCAACGGTGAAGACCATCCGCTCGAGATCGGTCTGGTCACCCTTCAGAAGGCTTTCGAAGAACGTTTCCGCTATGACGGACCACTTGGTTATGTCTATCACAAGACGCATACCGATTTCTATCTTTTCACACCGGTCGCGAAAGACGTCCGGCTCAACCTCGGGGATATTTCTTACCCGATGAGCTACCGGGAACCGATCTATCACGTAAGCGTATCCGGAGACCACGCCGGAAAGCCCTATGACTATGACGTTCGGTTATCCGACTCTTTTCATCGTGTCCGTGACCCTTACGCGAATGCGCATGGAAAAGACGACAGGAATTATGTGATCGACTTTTCCAGAACCAGACCGCTTGAAAAGAGTCCGATCGTTCTGGAAAAATATACCGATGCCGTCCTCTATGAGGGGCATGTCCGTGACATGACGATCGCTTTGGATGTTGAGTCCAAGGGACTTTTCCAAGGACTTTTCGAACACAGTGAAAGACTTGGTTCTTCCGTCCTCGAATACGTCAAGGACTTTGGCGCGACGCATCTGCAGTTGTTGCCGGTCTTCGATTTTTTCGGCGTCGATGACGACGACAAGGACGCATCATACAACTGGGGCTATAATCCGCGCCAGTTTTTCGTTTGCAAGGGGTGGTTCGCCAAGAATACGGAGGACCCCTATGCCCGGATCGACGAGTTCAAGGAATTGATATCACGCGCGCACGCACTCGGACTCGGGATCAACATGGACGTCGTTTTCAACCATGTCTATCAACGCGCGAAATTTCCTTACGACTATCTCGTTCCGGGGTACTTCTTTCGTCATGACAAACATGGAAAACAGACGGACGCGAGTTATTGCGGGAACGACATCGAGACGAGAAACTACATGGTACGGCGCCTGATCACAGACAACCTCGCCTACTGGGCCGAAGCCTTTCGGATCGACGGGTTTCGTTTCGACCTGATGGGTCTTCTTGACGTCGATACGATGCATGCGATCGAACAGAGACTGAGGCGCATCAATCCTTCAATCATGCTTTATGGCGAGGGGTGGAACATGACAACGGAAGTTCCACCGAAGAAGCGCAGCAACATGACGAATCACCGGCTCATGCCGGGTTACGCGTTTTTCAATGATTTTTTTCGAAACACGCTGAAAGGACCGCTTCACGAAGCCATACCCGGTTTCGCAACCGGGAATCGGAAGGACAGACACCTCATGAAAAAGGCCTTGAACGGCAGTCCGCATCTCTTGTCATCCCCGGCCCAAAGCATCAACTATGTCGAGTGCCACGACAACATGACGTTCTTTGACCAGATGCTTCGCTATCTTTCTAAAGACGATGTCTTGCTGCATCGCTATCAGGATTTCGCGAATCACTTGGTCGTGATCGCTTCCGGTATACCCTTTTTTCATGCCGGACAGGAATTCTACCGCAGCAAGCAGGGTGTCGAAAACGCCTATCGAAGTCCCGATGACATCAATCGAATCGATTGGAAACCGGATTTGGAAAGTGTAGGGGAACTTAAATCGTTAATCGCTTTAAGAAAGCGTTATCCGGTATACGGAAATCTGGAAAAAGATGTCTTTTTCAAACTGGATCATAACGTTTTGCTCTATCGGATCAAAGATCGGAATCACGTGTTCACGCACTATGTGAAATTCGATCAGGGTCTTGTTCGAAAGCATCTTGATGGCGGAAAGGTCGTCTTCGGCAAGAATCGCGCCAAGGTCGATGACCATATGATCGAAATGGATGCCGTCGGCCTCTATATCGTATATGACAACGAAAACGGGGAGTGATTGGATGACACGAAACTTCGATGAACGCATGAACCGGTTTTTTCACGGCAAAGCCGACGACCTCCACGAGTGGATGGGTGCGCACCTGATCAAGGATTCAAACGGAAACACCGTCCGAACACTCTTTTACCGTTTACGCACCCAATGCGCGTCAGTCCGTCTGATCGCCGGGATTCAACGGTTTCGAGGGCTGGAAACACGTTGAAAACGTACTTTCAAGATCCCTATCGGATCGGGTTCCCGGTAATCATGAATGGGCGATTTACAAATATGAGATTCACACCAAGGACGGACGCGTGATCTACAAAGCCGGCCCCTTCGCCTTTCGCGGAAGAGCGTCCGGCCACGGGTTCGAAGTCTATCCTTATCGACGGATATCCCTGGCATGACGAGGCACACCGTCAATACAGGAAAAAACCCTGCCATGACCAACCGGTTCTGATCTGAAGTCCATCTGGGGTCCTGGCAACGTCGCTTCGGTGCTTTCAAAAATACAATGAGATCGTCGACGATTTGATCGCGCACGTCAAAGACCACGGATTCACGCATGTCGAACTGATGCCGATCTGAATATCCCTGGATGACTCCTGGGGTTATCAGGGCACGGGTTATTTCGCCGCGACGTCGCGCTACGGTGTTCCGCAGGATCTGATGTACTTCGTCGATCGCATGCACCGGGGCCAGCATCCATGTCATCTTGGACTGGGTACTCGGACACATCTGCCGCGATGGACACGGACTCTCGTATTTTGACGGGACACCGCTCTATAGGTATGAAGACCGCTTCCACCGCGAGAACGTCACCTGGGGACGAACAATCTGGACTTTTCCGGGCATCACGCGCAGTTTCATGCGCTCGGCCCTCCATTTCTGGATCGATTACTTCCATGTCGACGGCTTTCGGATCGATGCCGTCTCGAATCCTGATCTATTATCTCGGCAATCGCGATCACGGAATCAATCACGACGCCATCGCTTTTATCCGCGAACTGGGCTTGAGTCTCTATGAAAGGATGATCGTATCCTGTTCATGGCCGAGATTCGACCGATTTCCCGCAAGTGACCCACCCGATCGACCAAGGCGGCGTCGGTTTCCAACTACAAGTGGAACATGGGATTCATGAATGACGTCCTGACCTATTTCAAGACGGATCCGATCAATCGGAAGTACGCCACGACAAGATCACGTTCAGTCTGATCTGCCTTCAACGAACAGTTCATTTTACCGTTTCCCATGATGAAGTCGTTCATATGAAAGGTAGTCTGATCAACAAGATGCCCGGCGACTATTTTCAGAAATTCGCTCAATGGCGCCTTTTGATGACATTTTGGATGACGCATCCGGGAAAGAAACTGCTCTTCATGGGTTCTGAATTCGCGTCGTTCAGTGAGTGGAACGCGAACAAAGAACTCGATTGGAATCTTTTCGATTATCCCGCACATCGGGATGCGAGCCGGTTTTTCAAGGATCTCGCCCGGATCTATCACGCGCATGACGCGCTCTATGCCCTCGATCACGATCCCTTTACGTTCGAATGGCTCGTCGTCGACGATCGCGCGCAAAGCGTTTTCGCATATCTGCGGAAGTCGGAAAGCGAAACGCTTCTTGTCGTTTTGAACATGACACCGAACGTGCACGAGACCTATCAGCTCGGCGTTCCCAAGGGAACGTATCGGGAGATACTCAACAGCGACAAGGATATCTATCATGGCAGCAACCAATACAACGGGCTCGACCTCGATTCGAGGATGGGCAACCGGAACGGGAAACCCGAATTCATTCCCGTCAAACTCGGACCGTTCGCGGCGATGATCTTCCGGCAACAAAAAAAGGACTGAGGCGACTCGGTCCTTATATTTTGGTCGATGTCCGTTCGACGAGGCGGACATCGATGATGTCGTGAAGACTTTCGAGTTCGACACCGCGGATCAACCGCGTGAGATTGATGAACGACTGCTTTCCCATGAAATTGATGGACTGGTCGACCGAAGTGATCGACGGCGTCATCCACTTGCTGAAGGGGGTGTTGTCGTATCCGATGAGCGAGACGTCTTCGGGAACGCGCTTGCCGATTTTCTGCAGGATGTTCAAGATGACGAAAGCGATCGTATCGGAGAAAGCGAAGATCGCGTCGACGTGCGGGTTGTTCACGAGTACTTTTTCGATCAGTTTCGCATCGGGATTGATCAGATCAAGGTCGAAGATGTCGGCGAACAATTCGTGTTTCTTGAGTACTTTCAAGAAGCCGATCGTCCGCTCCATGGTCGTCAGAAGAAAGGACGGTCCACGGAAAACGAGGATGTTTTTCGCGCCGGTCGATATGAGTTTTTCGGCGGCGAGCATACCGCCTTTGACGTTATCGGACGTGATCGATGGGATATTCTCATCGAGAATGTGGTCGACCGTCACGACGGGGATGTTCAGGTCGCTCAACAAGTCCCGGTTCGAGAAGTTCGAGGCGATGATCAGGCCTTCGACATTGTATTGTTCGAAAAACTTGAGATATTCGAGTTCCCGATCGGGGTCGTCCTGCGTATGGCAGAACATGATCTTGTATCCGTAGGCGGCCGCCTGGGACTCGATTCCCTCGAGCAGTTCACCGTAAAACGAGGGGCCGATATGGGGGACGATGACACCGATGATCTTCGAACTGCGACTCGTCAGACTGCGGGCGAGCTGGTTCGGAATGAAACCGAGTTCTTCGATGATCTTGTTGACGAGTACTTTCGTGTCCTCATGGACGTATCCCTTTTTGTTGATGACCCGGGAAACGGTCGATACGCTGACGTTCGCCTTTTTAGCGACGTCTCGAATGGTCGTTTTCATCTGGGTTCCTCCTTTTCGAGTACGAGAAACCGATAGGCTTCCAAAGTCATTCTATCATGAATCGGAACCTTTTTGCCGGTGAAAAGGTCGATATACGCTCCGACAAGAGATTTTGGGATGTCAAACGTTTTTTTCGGACCGTTGTTCATGAACACGAGAACGGAGTCGTGCGCTTCCTGTTTGAAGAAGGCCAGGATGTCGAGGTCGATGAAATGAAAATCCGGATTCATGAAGCATTTTCTCGTTTTTCGGAGTTCGATCAGACGTCGGACGAACCGGTTGAAGTCGGGGTCGTGTTCCGCTTCGTCCCAAGGCATCGTCCGACGGTTGTCGGGGTCGTGTTCGCCGGTAAGGCCGACTTCGTCGCCATAGTAGATGTTCGGAGCTCCGGCCGAGAGAAACATGAAGAGATAGGCGAGTCTGACACGCCTTTGATCATCGGCAAGACGTCTCTTGATTCGGATCGTGTCGTGGCTTCCGACGAGGTTGAACATGTTTCTTATGACGTGTTTGGGTGTCATCATGACGTGTGTCGTGACCATGTCTCTAAACGTCGTGAGGTCGATCGCGTGTTCGAGGTATTTCCAGAGCGGATAGCTCAAGTCGTAGTTCATGACCGAATCGAGCTGATCACCCATGAGCCACGGGAGCGAGGAATCCCAGTTTTCACCGAGGATGAAGGTGTCGGCTTTTTCTTTCCGACTCACCTTTTTGATTTCTCTTAGGAAATCGTGACTGATCTCGTTGGATACGTCGAGGCGCCAGCCGTCGATGTCGTATTCGCGAATCCAATAGGCGATGGATTCGAGGAGATGTTTTCGGACGAGCGGCTGCCCGGTATTCCATTTGGGCATGTGGGGCGTGAAGGCGAATGTCCTGAAGTTCAGTTCGATGTTGTGGTAGCGGACCGGGCGTCCGTTTTCATCGAGGGGGAAGTTGACGATCGGGTGACCCTCGATATGGAAACAATCGTGATAGATACTCTTTTCACCTTTCTCGATCACATCCTGGAAATAGGGGTGCTCGTACCCGGCATGGTTGAAGACGCCGTCGAGCATGACGCGTATGCCCGCTTCGTGTGCCTTTGACACGAGTTCTTTGAAATCCGCGTTCGTACCGAATTGCGGGTCGATCTTGAAGTAGTCGGTCGTATCGTATTTGTGCGCGGAAGGCGATTCGAAGATCGGGGTGAAATAGATGCCGTTGATCCCGAGATCTTTCAGATAGGGAAGCTTTTCGATGATGCCTTGAAGGTTTCCGCCGAACAGACGGTGGTTGTGTACCGGCAGTTCGCCCCAGGGACGCGTGTTGTCGCTTCCGACGCGATTGAAGCGATCCGGGAAGATCTGATACCAGATCGTATCCTTGACCCAGGCAGGGGTCTGATGCGAGTCCTCGACGTGGATGTAGGGAAAATTGAAAAACTCGCTCAGATCGAACGTGTCATAGAGCGCATCGGCTTTTTCGAGAGGTCTGAGCCTTCTTGAACCGAAGGCGTAGGAACGGCCGTCCTTTTCGATTACGAACGCATATTTCGTCCGCAGGTCCGACGGTCTGATTTCAAGAAAATAGACGTCGAAAAGGGATGTCTCGTAACGCTTTTCCATCTTCTCGACCGCATGGTTCCAAATCGGGTTTCCCTCGTGATCGCCTTTCCACGCGAACGGATCCCCGTGTACAAGGGATACGCGATCGGCGTCACCGGAAGCCGTCTGCAAAAGGATATGGAGGGTGTGGTCGTCGTAGGCGTAGGAGTACGCGGATTTTGCCTGGTGCCACAAGGCTTGTTCATTCATATCATCACCACCACGACAATTATATCATAAGGCCATGATTTCAAAATATGAAACCGCTAACATGATGATAAGAACGAAAAGCATATGATACAATGAGTGTATCAGAACAAGGAGCATCACATGGAAAAAAAGTGGTGGATGGAACGCGTCGCATACCAGATCTACATCAAGAGTTTCAACGATTCGAACGGTGACGGTATCGGCGATCTCAGAGGCATCGAGGAAAAGCTCGATTACATACACGATCTCGGGGTCGATCTGATCTGGATCTGTCCCTTTTACGATTCGCCGATGGAAGACGAGGGCTATGACGTACGGGACTTTTTTGCCGTGGCAGAAGAGTACGGGACGTTGGAGGACTTCGATCGTCTGCTCGCGCGAGCGCACGGACTCGGCATGAAAGTCATCCTTGATTTCGTCTTGAATCACACGTCCGATGAGCACCGCTGGTTCATCGAATCGGCCGAAAACAGAGATAACCCTTACCGGGACTATTATATCTGGCATGACGGAAAAATCAAGAACGGGAAGCGCGTCGAACCGACCAACTGGGGCTCGTTTTTCGGGGGCAGTTCCTGGCAATGGCACGAGAAAAGGAAACAATATTACATGAAGATCTTCTCGAACCGGATGCCGGATCTGAACTGGAACAACCCACGTGTCCGAAAGGATATGGCTTCCGTCGGAAAGTGGTGGCTCGACCGGGGCGTCGACGGCTTTCGCATCGATGCCGTCGCGCATCTCGACCGCGCTCCGCTGGTCGATGTGGAAGGGGCCGAAGGCCGTTATGTTCTCGATTGGAAAAAGTTTTCCAATCAGCCTCGCGTCCACGACTATTTGCGGGAACTGAACGAAACGCTGTTCGAGCCCCATGACTGTCTGGCGATCGGCGAAGTCGGAGGGGAAGCGAGCATTTCCGACGGTCTCAAGTATGCGAGCTTCGCCTCGGGCGAACTCGACATGGTTTTCAATTTCGACCACAACTGGTGCAAACTATCCGAGGGAGACGAAGAAACGATCGACCTTCCGCGTCTGAAAAAGGTGTTTTCGAGCTGGCAGGAAGCCTTCCTGGACAAGGGGTGGTTGCCGCTCAACTGGCTCAACCACGACCAACCGCGGCTGATCAGTCATTACGGATCGAAACGTGATCCCGTTCGTTCCGCCAAGACGCTTGCGACCGCGCTCTATCTGATGAGAGGGACGCCGTTCATCTATCAGGGTGAGGAAATCGGCATGACGAACTATCCGTTTCGTCAGCGGGAAGAGATTCGCGATATCGCCACGATTAACCGCTATCGGGAGCTCGAAAACGATACGGACATGAGCGAGCGGGAGATCATGGAACAAATCGGTCCGATGTCGAGAGATCACGCGCGTACGCCGATGCAGTGGGACGCAAGTCCTTATGCCGGATTCTCGACGCACCCGCCCTGGATTCCCGTCAATCCGAACTACGAAACGGTGAACGTCTTTGTTCAACAAAACGATCCCGATTCGCTTCTGAACCATTACAAGGATCTGATCGCTTTGCGTAAAGCGGGACCCGATCGCGACCTCGTCATCTACGGGGACTATGAACCGGTACCCACCGAAGAGAAGATCTATGGCTACAGAAGAACCTACGAAGAGAAAAGCATGCTCGTTCTCTGTTCGTTTGAAGATGAGCAAATCATCTTCGACCTGTCGAAGTACCGAATCATCAGGACCATGATCGCACACGGTGCGCATGTATCGGACGATGTCGTCCGCCTCGAACCCCATGGGGCAATCGCATTGAGAGTGGAGGAATTGAAATGAGAAGAAGCGGCATATTGTTGCACATATCGAGTCTGCCGAGTCCCTACGGGATCGGCACGTTCGGGAAAAAGGCCTATGAATTCGTCGATTTTCTGATCGAAACGAAACAGACGTACTGGCAGATCCTGCCGATCGGACCGACGTCCTACGGCGATTCACCCTACCAGACGTTTTCCGCTTTCGCCTACAACCCCTATTTCATCGATCTCGATTTTCTGGTTCAAGACGGATTGCTCGAACGAAGTGACATACGTTCATCTCACTCGACCGACCGATACGTCGATTACGGGAAGCTCTACGAAGAACGTTTCATCGTCCTTCGGAAAGCTTTTGAACGCTTTGATCCAAGTGATGCGTCCTATCATCGCTTCTGTGAGGCGAATCGTTTCTGGCTCGACGATTACTGTCTGTTCATGGCACTCAAGATCGAACGGAACGGTGACTCGTGGATATCCTGGGAAAAGCCGTTGCGGATGCGGGAAGAAAGCGCGCTCGATGAAGCACGCGATAAACTTTGCAGAGACCTGATTTCATCGGTTCGTGCAGTATGTCGCAGCCATGCAGTGGTATGTTTTGAAAACTATGCCAACGAGCATGGAATCTATATTATCGGGGATATGCCGATCTACGTTTCCTATGACAGCAGTGATGTCTGGGCGAATCCTTCCCTTTCGATCTCGACGACAACGCATACCGATCCATATTGCAGGTGTTCCACCCGACAGTTTCTCCGATGACGGTCAGGGGTCTTCGTGGAACCCGCTCTATGACTGTGGACCTCATGGAAAACAGGGCTATAAAATGGTGGGTCGAACGTGTTCGTTCGGCGATCGAACTTTCTTGATTGTGTTCGCATCGATCACTTCATCGGCTTTCAGAACTATTTTTCCATCGAATACGGTGCGAAAACCGCCAAGGACGGTGCCTGGCACAAGGGCCCCGGAATCGAACTGTTCAAAGCCATCAAAAAGGAACTCGGTGATGTCAGCATCATCGCCGAAGACTTGGGAGTCGTTACCGAAGAGGTCAGACGATTACGGGAACAGGCCGGATTTCCCGGTATGAAACTGCTTCAATTCGCTTTCGACGCACGCGAAGAAAGCGACTACCTCCCCCATCGTTATACGCGCAACACGGTCGTCTACACGGGGACGCACGACAATGAGACGTCCAGGACGTGGTTCGAACACTTGCCGGAACAAGACCTTGAATACTGTCTGGACTACATCAATCATACCGGAAAGAATCCGGTCGACAGCCTGATCAAGGCGACATTGTCGAGTGTTTCCGATACGGCGATCATTCCGATGCAGGATTACCTGAACCTCGGTGAGGAAGGTCGGATGAATCACCCGTCGACGCTTGGAAACAACTGGCGCTGGCGTATGACCGACTTCGATTTCACAGGTGGGCTCAAAGAGAAGATCCGTCGTTTCACGGAACTCTACGGACGAGATCCTTTGCAGCTCAGAGAACGAGAGCGTCACGATTCGATTGACAAACGATGAATTATAACGTATACTAATCTCGTTACAAAAAGGAGGAAGAGAGACATGGTATTCGAAACAATCAAGGATTTGATCGTCAAGCAACTCAGCGTGGCCGAAGACAAAGTTACGAAAGAAGCGCGTCTCGCGGAAGATCTGGGTGCCGATTCGATCGACGCCGTCGAACTCATCATGGAAATCGAAACGGCCTTCGATATCGAAGTCAGCGACGAAGAAGCACAAAGCGTCAAAACGGTCGGCGACCTTTGCAAGTACGTCGAACAACACCAGTAAAAGAGTTTATCCGAAAAGAAGAGCGCGTCTCTTCTTTTTATTTGGGGAATGTTTGTGTCTTCCCATGGATTCTCCCTTGATATTATCCGACTTATCGTCTATAATTAAAGGGATTTCAAAAGTGAGGGATGGCAATGGAATATTACGACTACACGACCATTGAAAAGAAATGGCAGACGCACTGGTACGAAAACAAGCTCTTCAAGACACAAAAAGGGCAACTCAAGGAGAAATATTACGTGCTCGACATGTTCCCCTATCCGAGTGCGCATGGCCTTCATGTCGGTCATATCGAAGGGTATACGGCGACCGACATCGTCAGTCGCTTCAAGCGCATGCAGGGGTTCAACGTCCTTCATCCGATGGGGTGGGACGCTTTCGGTCTGCCAGCCGAACAATACGCGCTTTCGACCGGGAAAGATCCCCGCAGTTTTACCTATCAGAACATCGAAAACTTCAAGCGTCAGATCATCGAATCGGGCAAAGGCATCGATTGGGATCGTGAGATCGCAACCGCGGACCCCGGTTATTTCAAGTGGACACAATGGATTTTCAAGAAACTCCATGAACACGGACTGGCCGTGCTCAAGGATATCGAAGTAAACTGGTGTGAAGGACTCGGCACGGTTCTCGCCAATGACGAGATCGAACTCGTCGATGGCAAGATGGTGTCCGAAAGAGGTCATTATCCGGTCGTCAAAAAGGCGATGCGTCAATGGGTGCTTCGCATCACGGCCTATGCCGACCGTCTTCTGGAGGATCTCGAGAAACTCGACTGGCCCGAGCATCTCAAAGAGATGCAGAGAAACTGGATCGGCAAGAGCGTCGGTACGATGATGACGTTCGAGGTCGATGAGTCGAACGAATCGTTCGAAGTCTTTACGACACGGCCCGATACGATCTACGGTGCGACCTATTGCGTGCTCGCCCCCGAGCATCCGCTCGTGCTCGATATCACCTCGGAAGACGAACTCGACGAGGTCAAGTCGTATATCGAAAAGACGAAACAGAAATCCGATATGGATCGTACGGTCGACAAATCGAAGACCGGCGTCTTTACCGGTGCTTACGCCATCAATCCTTTGAACCACAGGAAAGTTCCGATCTGGGTCGCCGATTACGTCCTGCCCCATTACGGGACCGGTGCCGTCATGGCCGTTCCCGCTCACGACGAGAGAGACTTCGAGTTCGCCCAGAAACACGGACTCGATATCATCGAAGTCGTCAAGGGCGAAGGCGAAAAAGCCTTTGTCGGGGACGGCATCCATTACAACAGCGGAATCATCGACGGCCTCATGAACGAGGAAGCCAAACGGAAGATCAACGATTACCTGGAAAAGACCGGGCAGGGATACCGGCATAGCACATACAAGATCAGGGACTGGGTGTTTTCAAGACAACGGTACTGGGGCGAACCCTTTCCGATCGTTTTCGACGAACAGGGAGGCATCCATACGCTCGACGATGAGGATCTTCCGCTCGAACTTCCCAAGCTGAAGAACATGCGTCCGAGCGGAACGGGCGAGAGCCCGCTCGCCAATGCCCACGATTGGCTCCATGTCGACTACAAGGGAATCAAGGGACGTCGGGAGACGAATACGATGCCGCAGCTTGCCGGAAGTTCCTGGTATTTCATCGCCTATATCCTCAAGAACAAGCTCGAGCTCATACCTCTTGACAGTCCTGATGCGAAAAAGGAACTCGATGCCTGGCTGCCGGTCGATCTCTACATCGGCGGGACCGAACACGCGGTGGGTCACTTGCTTTATGCCAGGTTCTGGACGAAATTTCTTTATGACATCGGACTCGTCTCCGTTGAAGAACCGTTTACCAAACTGTTCAATCAGGGCATGATTCTCGGTTCCGACCACAGCAAGATGAGCAAATCACGCGGAAACGTCGTCAATCCCGATGACGTCTTCAAATCCCATGGGGCGGACGCCCTGAGACTCTATGAAATGTTCATGGGTCCTTTGGAGAGCGAAAAACCGTGGTCGACCGAAAGTCTCAACGGTTCGAAGAAGTTCTTGGATCGTGTCTGGCGCATGTTCGAATTTCCGATCGAGAACAAGGATGTCGAAGCACTCATGACGAGCTACCACCAGACGGTCAAAAAGGTGACCGAGGATTTCGAGAAGCTGGCGTTCAATACGGCGATCAGCCAGATGATGATTTTCGTCAATGACGTCTACAAGCAGAAAAAGATCGGTAAAAAACAGGCTCGAGACTTCTTGAAAATGCTCAATCCGGTCTGTCCGCATATCACGGAAGAACTCAATCAACGGTACTTGAGTCAGAACGAAGAGCTCCTCTATTCCGAATGGCCGTCCTATGATGAAACATATCTCGTCAGCGACGAAGTCGAAATGGTCGTTCAGATCAATGGAAAAGTCCGCGGCAAGTTCCAGACCAGAACCGGGCTTGACCGAAACGAGCTCGAGACGATCGCGCGTGACAATGAGAACGTCAAGCGTCATCTTGAAGGCAAGACCGTTCACAAGGTCATCGTGATCAAGGACAAACTCATCAACATCGTTGTCAAAGGATGATTCATGGCGCCAAGCAAACGCTTGGCGCTTCTTTTCTTTTGAAAAATACCAATAAAACGACACGTCCGCGTGTATTATAGGTGGATAGGGGTATCTATGGACGATTTGAAAGACATCATTTCGCAATTCAAGGATAAGGATTACCGGTCTTTCGATGCTTTTTATGCGGAAACGAAAAAAAGCGTCTATTTCACCATCCTCAATATTCTGATCGACCCCAATCTCACCGAGGATATCATGCAGGAGACCTATATGACGTTTCTTCAGAAGATCGATCTGGTCGACACCGATAAAAACGTCAAGTCCTATCTTCTGACCATTGCGAGAAATCTTTCGATCAATCTGTATCACAAACGAAAACACGAAGTCCTTTCGGACGAACTCGTTCACTTGGCCCCGAGTGAAGAGGATCATGACGATCCCGAAGTCCTTGAGATCTTGCAGCTGCTTGGTGAAGCCGAGCGTGAAGTCGTCACGCAACGGATCATCAACGATCTGAAGTTCAAGGACATTGCCAGGATCACGAACAAGCCGCTCGGCACGGTGCTGTGGCTTTATCAGAAGGGCATCCGGGTTTTGAGAGAAAAGGTAGGTGACGACTTCAAATGAAAAACAGGGATATCATCGAATTGCTGAAAAAGAAAGCGGACGAAATCGATGTTCCAAACATATCGAAAAGCATACTCGATCGAGTCGGTCGCTTGCCGAAAACAACAACGGTCAAACCCGTTTTTCGTCGGTCGTGGTTTCGACCGATGCTTAAAACGAGTTTTGCCGTCATGGTGCTCGTTCTGGCTTTTGTCCTGTTTCAGACGACTCCCGGACCGGATGCGCTCGTGCTCGAAGAAGAAACGATCGCTTTGTCTTCGGTCATGTCGGCGAGTCTGGCGAACGACGTGTTCGCCGATCGGATTTCGCTGCAAAGCGAGGACGTGACGGACTCGAACCTGATCGATGACGAACTCGAAGGGCTCGGCGATTACTTTCATCTGATGGAGCACCTTTTCTCGAGTGACCCGACATTCGAAGTGACGGATGCCGGATCCGCCGTATCCTATCAGAAGCACATGCGTTTTTCGAGTCTGAACTTTCTTGACGAACAGACGGATTATGATCTCTATTACGATCTCCTGCATAAAAGCGATTCTCTGATCGTGCTCGATGGTCTTCTTGCCACACCGAACGGCGCATATTTCGTTTCGGCCCGGACCGAAACGGGTGAAGACGAACAATCCTTCGTTTACCGTATCGTTTTGGATGACGGATACGAGATCGAATCGACATTGACCGAAACCGAGGATGAACGACTTTACACGATCGACGTGTTCGAAGGTGACGTTACCAAGGAGAAGTTCGGCCTCACGATTGAAAAAAGCGAGAGGTCGCACGTCTTTCTGCAGTTTCTGAGTGGCACGCAACGTGGCACGTATCGCTTCTCGCTCGACCGCGGGAATGACGATGCCACGCCTACGCTCGCGGTCAACTATGCCATGATCATCGATGATCGAAACGAAACGGGACGGATCGATATCCGCCTCGAGGAGTCGATGCAAACGGGAACATGGATCTATGATTATCGGATCAAGCCCCGGGGAGAAGACGTCTATCACTTCGAAAAAGCACGATCAAAGGGTAAAATGTGAGAAAAGACCAATAAAAACGGGACGGATCCCGTATATAGAGTGAACAAAGGAGGAATTCAAATGAAAAAAATGAAATGGTTCATGAGTTTTGCAGTCGTATTGTTCGCGGTCTTTCTGATCGCCGGTTGTAGTGGAGAGGATGTCGAACTTCTCTCAGATGAGGATACGTATGTGACGATCGACATCAATCCGAGCGTCGAATTGATCGTCTCGCCGCGTGATATCGTCATCTACGCCAATCCGCTCAATGAGGACGGCGAGTTGTTGTTGCTCGATCTCGAACTCGTGGGATTGCCCGTCGAAGAAGCCGTTGATCTGATCATCGCTGAAGCGATCGCACTCGGATTCATCGATACCGAAGACGAAGAAATCGTCGTAGCCGTCGATGTTCAGGCCAAAAAAGCCGAAATCCGCGAGGCGGTCAGAAATCGCATCAAGGAACATGTCAATGAAGCGTTCAATGCGCGTGCCATGATCGGTCGTGCCGTTGACAAGGGTTACATGCCGGACTTCATCGCCGAAGCGGAAAGTTACGGAGTCAATCCGGGATTCCTGCGCATGGCGAAAAAGGTCGTTGAAATGAGCGACGAACTGACCCTTGAAGATGTCATCGGTATGGAACAGGAAGAACTGATGGATCTGCTGCAAGAAAAGAAGGAAGAACATAAAGAAGTCGCCGAATCGATCAAAGACGATTTCATGAATGAAAGAGACGCGCTGCTCGATTCCTACAAGGAACAGATCGAAGCGCTCGAACTCGAGATCGACGAAGCGCTCGAAGGTGAAAACATCGATGAGCTCCTCGCTCAACTCGAAACGCTACAAGAAGAACTCAAGGCCGAACTCGATGAACTCAGAGATGAGTATCATGCCATGAGTGAAGTGCTCTTCATGGAAATGATGCAACAAAGAAATCGCATCAAGGAAGAACACGAAGATCGCGTCGCAGAGTATCTCGAACGTGCCGAAGAACGGAGACAGACCATTCAGGATCGAATCGACCGTTTCCAGAATCGTGACGACGACGATGATGAAGATGGCGAGGATAACCCGGGTAATCGTCCATAGGTCCCCCATCATGGATGATTCGGACGGAACATGGATTTCATGTCCCGTCCTTTTTTTTGCCGATGACAAGATGGATCAAAGGCGGATCGTTGGGCTGGTAAGGATGGCGGATCGTCGTGACCTGGTACTTTTTCGGATCGAGTGTTTCGAGGCGTTTGTCGATGGCCTCGGTTTCGAGTCCGCCTTCCTCGTGACCGGGATAACAGACGATGAGCATGAACCCCGATTCGATGTTCGGCAAAAGGCGATCGATCGCCTGGATGGTCGTATCGTGAACCGTCGTCACGTTTCGGTCGCCACCGGGCAGATATCCCAGGTTGAAGATGACGCCTTTGAACGTCTTGACATGATCTATGATGTTCGTATGACTGTCCAGGATCAGTTCGACGTTTCGGACGTCATGTCTTTCGAGAAGGGCACGCGTCTTTCGAAGCGCTTCTTTTTGGATGTCGAAGGCATAGACAGAAGAAGCGATCCGCGACAGAAAGAGCGTATCGTTGCCGTTGCCCATCGTGGCGTCCACGATGACGTCATCCTTGGTAATCATGTCTCTGAGAAGCACATGCGAAAGGGCGGTCATGGTTCTAGGTTTCATAATGATCCCCCTGGTAAAGACCCTTTTTCCGCAAGGTCTGATCGATTCGATTGATGACGACGAATTTCTTGATGATCCATGTCGGCGCGATCAAGGCGTTCCGATCGGCATCGCCGGTCAGACGGTGGATGATGATATCCTTTTTCAGCATCAGAATCTGGTCGACGACGATATCGACATACGCATCGAGCGTCAGGAGCGGCCAGGGACTCTTTTTGTAGTCCTCACCCATTTTCGAGTTTTCGACGATGTGAAGCATGTGGATCTTGATCCCGTCGATCGGGAGGGTATTGAGGTGTCCGACCGTTTCGAGCATCATCTCTTTCGTTTCGCCTGGCAAGCCGTTGATGATGTGGGCGACCACTTCGATCCCGGCGTCCGAGAGTTTCCTGCACGCCCGGTCGAAGGTTGCCAGGTCATGACAGCGGTTGATCGATTCCGCGGTCTTTTCGTGGATGGTCTGCAGTCCCAGTTCGACTTGGACGGGCATCCTTCGGTTGAGGTCGGACAAGTATCGGATAATATCATCGTTCAAGGCATCCGGTCTCGTGGCGATACTGATCATGATGATCTTCGGATCCAACCGGATCGCTTCTTCAAAGAGTTCTTTGAGGCGGGAAAGTGGGGCGTGCGTATTCGTGTTGGCCTGAAAGTAGACGATGTAATAGGCGTCTTTCCACTTCTTGTGCATCATGCGTAAACCCTTTTCGAATTGGACATCGAGAGGTTCGAGGGGGTTTCCCGCGAACTCGCCGCCATGGCGCGACGAACAGAACGCGCATCCGCCGTAACCGACGGTTCCGTCGATGTTCGGACACGAAAAACCACCGTTCAGCGGAACCTTGAAAACTTTTTGCTGATAGACGTGACGGTAGTGGTTTGAAAGTGTCTGATAGTGTTTTTCAGGGGTCATCACATGATCTTTTTTCATCACTTTCATTTTATCATATAAGGGCCGAATGTGTTATAATGAATGGTAAGGAGATGACGATATGTTAGAGCGCATTCGAACCAGTTTGACGAAGCCACCACTCGCCGTTTTTTTTATCAGGGATTCATGGGGAAAGGTCGTTCGCCATCTCTTTTTCGTACCGCTTCTTTTGTTGTTGCCGCTGATTCTGACCGCGGTGATCCGTCCCGGGATGGACCCGGAACGCTATCAGTCGATGAAAGCCGCCGTTACAAAGGACATCATCGGAATCGATGCCAGGATCGATTCGGGCGTACTGAACGATCCGGAACCCGCAAACGCGGATTTCGCGTATTACACGATCTATGTCGGTGAGCAGGAACAGTCGTTTTCATCGCTTGCGGTCGTGTTCGAAGACGAGAATCTCGTGCTCATGGCCAATCGGATCGTCATCGAGAGTGCCAGCTATGAGGAACTCGGTCTTCTCGACTTCGACTTCGAAGATCCGACGGACGCCGAAATCAGTCGTCTGACCTTGTCGATCAAGTCCTTTCTCGACGATGTCGGTCTGCTTCTGTTCGTCGACCTCAACTATACCTACATCATCGGGTTGATCGATTATGTGCTCATGACGCTTTTCATGACGCTCGTCATGATGCTCTTCATCTATCACGTGGAACTTCCGTTCAAGCATCGGTTCAAACTTGCCGTCTATCTGACGACCGTCTATGTCGTCGTCGAGCTCCTGCTCGTACTCTTCGATCTTTCGGTCATCGGTTTCATCAGCATTCTCGTGACATACATCTATCATGTCTGGGCTTATCGCTCGATTCACGTGATTCCGAAAGGAGCGGTCAAGTGAAAGAAAACAAATTCGATGTCTTTCTGAGACAGTCCGATTTTCCCTCACCGATTCTGAAACAGGCGAAACTCAATCATGTCACGATCGATCCGGAAAAACGGGTGTGGACATTCGATATAACGCTCGAAGACGTGGTCGAACCGGAGGCCTTGTTCACGTTCATCCAGACGATGAAGAGCTATTTTTTCAAGCCGTCTGTGCTGAACGGAATCGATGTCGTCATCCACTATGAGACATACGGCGATCTCGGTCCCTATGCCAAGGCCTATTTCGATTTTGTCGTATTCGAACTCGCAAAGGAAAAGGCGAGTTTTCTCGTTTTGAAAAATTTCAAGGTTTCCTTCGATCGAAACACGTATACGGTGACCGTCGATCCCGACAGTACGTATGTGAAAGATTATTTTGATACGTTGAAGGCCTTTTTTCAACAGCTCGGATTCTCCGTCGGATTCGATGTGCGAATCGCGGAAGATCTCATCCCGGTCAGTCAGCTGATCGAGTCCTCGATCGATGAGCAGAACACGCTTCTCAAAGAAAAGAAAAAAGTCATGAAAAAACAGGAAAACGTCGAGACCCAAAAAAGGACGTTTTCGAGGAAACGCAACCCCGACGCCGTACCGATTCAGGAGATTCCGATCGATCAGTACCGTCTCGATCAATACAAGAATGAAAAGGGCGACACCAAATTCGTCGTCGAAGGTGTCATCGATCGCGTCGAGGTACGACGCTTGAAACGATCGGAACTGCTTACGCTCGTCATTGCCGACGAGGATGACGCGATTTACGCCAAACGTTT
Organism: Acholeplasmataceae bacterium; assembly: GCA_018399615.1. Lineage (GTDB taxonomy): Bacteria > Bacillota_I > Bacilli_A > Acholeplasmatales > Acholeplasmataceae > RECG01. The sequence continues at coordinate 14,708 of JAGYNT010000002.1, read as the reverse complement.
TCTCAATACCGACAAGGACAAGGAGTTCGCGCATGCTCTGAAAGAAGGCGATCGTGTTTCGGTCATCGGGATCGCGGAATTCGATACCTTCCAGAAAACGGTTGTCCTGATGCTCAAGCAATCGAACTGCATCAATTACGTGAAGGCCACGCCGAAAACCGAACGGATGGATCACGCCAAGAAGAAACGGATCGAATTTCACGTTCATACGAAAATGTCGAGCATGGATGCCGTGACGGATGTCGAAGAGTATGTCAGTCGTGCCATGAAATGGGGCCATGAAGCGATCGCTTTTACCGACCACAACAACCTCCATGCGTATCCCGACATCGCCAGAGCCTGCTACAAGAACAATATCAAACCGATCTATGGCGTCGAACTCGACTTTGTCGATGAGACAAGATTTCGGATGACGACTCCCGCAAAAGAAGATCTCAATCTGAAGGATGCGACATTTGTCGTTTTCGACATCGAAACGACCGGTCTGTCCATCACACGCGACAAGATCATCGAGATCGGTGCCGTGAAAGTCGTCTCGAATGCGATCGTCGAACGCTTTCAGACATTCGTCGATCCCGACGAGCCGTTGTCGGACTTCACGACCAAACTCACGTCGATCACGAATGAGATGGTTCAGGGTGCGCCGACGATCGATCAGGCGATGAACGCCTTTCTGGATTTCGCCAAGGACAGCGTCCTCGTCGCCCACAACGCCTCATTCGATGTCGGACACATCAAAGAGAACGCTCGGACGCTCGGTCTCGCTTTCGATTTCGAATACGTCATGGATACGTTGAACATGGCGCGCTACTTCTACCATGATTCGTTGAAACGTTTCAACCTCAAGGCACTCGCGAAGCATTTCAAAGTCAAACTCGATCAACACCACAGGGCGGATGCCGATGCCGAAGCGACGGCACAGATCCTGCTATCCATGCTTACGGATCTGACGAAACGAAAGATCAGGACATACCTCGATATCGATCGCGCCATCGATCTTCATGAGGCCTGGAAACACGAAAAACCGTATCACATCAATGTTCTCGTTCAAAACCAGAAAGGATACAAAAATCTCTTTCGACTGATCAGCGACGCTTTGACCGATCATTTCCATAGCGGACCGCGGACACTTTCGAGCGTTCTGAAGACGTATCGGGAAGGTCTTCTCGTCGGTAGCGGATGTTCACACGGGAATGTCTTTGAAGCGGCGTTGAACAAAGACGATGAGACGCTCAGGGAAGCAATCTCATTTTATGATTACATCGAAGTTCAGCCACCCGATGCCTATCGTCATCTCAAGAACGGGCTCGGCGACTACGCCGATGAGATCATCGAAGCGGTCATTGCCAAAATCGTCCGTTTCGCCAAAGAGGCGGGTAAAATCGTCATCGCCACCGGCGACGTGCACTACCTCGACCAGAAAGACGTTCTTTATCGGGAAATCTATATTCGGACGCCTTTGGTCGGCGGTGGAATTCATGATCTGTTTCCATACGACCGGATGCCGGATCAGTATTTTCTTACGACCGAAGAAATGCTCGAACGGATGCGTTTTCTCGGCGATGAACTCGCGCATGAAATCATTGTTGACAACACGCAGATGCTCAACCGGAAGATCGACCGGATCAAAGCGTTTCCCGACGATCTCTATTCGCTTCCCGATGATGCCTTCAAGGAAACCCTCGGGATCGAAAGCATCAGCGATGAAGTCCGACGACTCGTCTATGACAAGCTGCAGTATCTCTACGGCAACGAACCCCATCCCTATATCACGGAAAGGGTGTCGCGCGAGTTGACCAATATCATCGACAACCGTTTCGCGCCGATCTATTACATGTCGCACCTTCTTGTCAAGAAGTCGCTCGAAGACGGCTATCTCGTCGGTTCGCGCGGGTCGGTCGGATCTTCCCTGGTTGCCACACTGCTCGATATTACCGAAGTCAATCCTCTGCGTCCGCACTATCGTTGTCCGAACGGTGATTTCACGGCGTTCCATTTCACGGAAGAAGAGATACACAAATATGGTGTCACACCCGAACAGAAAGCGTTTTTCAAGGAACTCAAAAGCGCCCAGTCGGGCTATGACCTCAAAGAGGCGGATTGCCCGATCTGCGGTGCGAAACTCGCCAAGGACGGACACAACATCCCCTTCGAAACCTTTCTCGGATTCAAAGGCGACAAAGTACCCGATATCGACCTGAACTTTTCAGGGGAGTATCAGGCAAAAGCGCACGCTTACGTCCGTGAGCTGCTCGGAGAAGACCATACCTTTCGGGCCGGTACGATTCAGACGGTCGCCGAGCGAAATGCTTTCGGTTACGTCAAAGGCTATCTCGAAGACAAGAATCTCACGTTCCGGAAAGCGCAGATCGAACGGCTCGCCAAAAAGATACAAGGCGTCCGACGTTCGACCGGCCAGCATCCCGGAGGCATCGTCGTCGTTCCCAAATCCAAGACGATCTTTGACGTGACGCCGATTCAATATCCGGCCAACGATACCAAGTCGGAATGGAAGACGACGCACTTCGACTATCACTCGTTCGAGTCGAATCTTCTCAAACTCGATATCCTCGGGCATGATGATCCGACGATGCTCAAATTCCTGATGGATCACGTGTCACTCAATCAGGATGAGTTTCCGTTCGATCGGGCTCAGGATATTCCCGTCGACGACCCTCGGGTCTACCGGATCTTTTCCAAGGTCGACGCCTTCAATGTCGACGACGACTACGAGAAAAAAGAGATCGCCTCCTTCGGTATCCCGGAGTTCGGCACGCCTTTCACAAGACAGATGCTCACCGCCATCCGACCGAACACGTTCGCCGGACTCGTCAAGATTTCCGGATTGTCGCACGGAACCGATGTGTGGTTGAAAAACGCACAGGCGCTCATCGACAATACGACGCCATACGGAACGATCGATTTCAACGACATCATCGCCTGTCGGGACGACATCATGGTTCAACTCGCCGAGTTCGGACTCGAACCCGATCGTGCCTTCGAAATCATGGAGTTCGTCCGGAAGGGCAAGCCCAGCAAGGACCCCGTCAAGTGGCTGGAGTACGAACAGGAAATGCGGCAGAACGGTGTTCCGGAATGGTACATCTGGTCGGCGGGACAGATCAAATACATGTTCCCGAAAGCACACGCGACCGCTTATGTCATCATGGCGATGCGGATCGCCTGGTTCAAAGTCTACAAGCCTTTGCTTTTCTACAGTGCGTTTTTCTCGAAGCGCGCGTCGCACTTCGAGTACGACACGATGGTTGCCGGCAAGAAGGCCATCCGAAAACGGATCATCGAACTCGCTCAGGGTTACGGTCGAACCGCGAAGGATGAGAACCTGCTCGTCACGCTGAGCGTCGCCCATGAGATGGTGGCACGGGGATTTGCGTTTCTGCCCGTCGATATCCATACGTCTCTGGCGACGACATTCAAGATGGAAGAGGGCGGACTGAGAATGCCGTTCTCGACGATCGACGGACTCGGTGCCGCAGTCGCCGAGGACGTATGCGACAATCGGCTCGAACGACCCTTCGATTCGGTCGCCGATGTCAAAAGGCGGACACGTCTCAACAAGACGCTCTTTGACAAACTCATGGATTATGGCGCTTTCGGTGATCTAAAATCGGAAAATAATGTGATTGACGACGGTTTATTTGCACTTTAGGAGCGAAATGAGTATAATAATTTTAGTAAAAGGAGTGGTAAAACATGCGTAGCTCAAATCCCGTATTCAAGACGATCGAAAGAGATCAGTCCTACACCGTCGCTGAACAAGCTACCTACGGTGGTATTGTCGCCAAGACATTCTTGTTGTTTGCTGCTGCTATTCTGAGCGGATTCTATGCCGTGACATCGATTGGACCCGAAGCTCTGTTGCCGCTTTTGTTCGGTTCGATGATCATCGCGCTCATCGCCGTGATCGTCGCTTCGAGGAGCCCGCGACTCGCGATGCCGTTCTCGTTCGTATATGCGCTCGCCGAAGGGGTCATCCTCGGCTTCGTAACCGTTTTGGCCGAAGCGTTCGCACCCGGTGCCGCGGTTACCGCGATCATCGGAACGGGGTCGATCTTCCTCGTCATGCTCTTCCTCTATTCGAGCCGGACGATCCGGGTCACGAACAGATTTCGAACGATCATGTACGCATCACTGCTCGGTATTCTCGTGTTCTTCGTCTTCAACATGTTGCTCAACGTGTTCGGTGTGAGTTTCTTCAATGACTTCTACATGTCGAGCCCGGCATTCGCGGTCGGTTTGAGTCTCTTCCTGATCGTTTTCGGAGCACTCATGCTTACGCTTGACTTCGATCGGGCCGAAAGCATCGTTGAAGGTGGCGCGGACAAGCGCTACGAATGGATGGTTGCCGTCGGACTCATGGTTACGATCATCTGGATCTATATCGAGATCCTGAGACTCATCATCATCTTATCCGCAAGTCGAAGATAAATCGAAGAAAAGAACAAGTAACCGGACAGCGTTTTGAATAAAGAGAGCGTGACAAAGGTGGGAGTTACGCCAAAACCGTCCGTGTGAATTCAGCTTGGAGAGGTGCCAATCACACCCGTAAGCCTGCGTTAAAGGCATTTGAGTGCCGGCTTCATGCCGGAACTAAGGTGGTACCGCGATTTTTTAGTCGTCCTTAGATTTTGCTAAGGACGATATTTTTATATATGAGAAGGAGAGGATTGAAAGTGACAGAGGAACTGAAACGTCTCACCGAAAAGATCGGAGAAGAACTCGGTGCGGTCAAGGACTTGAATGAACTCGAGGAACTCCGCATCCGCTATGTGAGCAAGAAAGGCGAAGTCAGTATGCTGATGGGAAAACTTCGCGACCTTCCCAAGGAAGAAAGGCCGGCTTTCGGCAGTGCCGTAAACGACGTCAAACAGACGATCGAAGAGGTACTGCACGCGAAAAAGCGGGAACTCGAGGATCGGGCTTTGCTTGAAAGCCTGGAAAAAGAAAAGATCGACGTGACGCTTCCCGGATATGCATTCCGCCAGGGAACGATTCACCCGTTGAACCAGGTCATCGAGGATCTCGAGGATCTCTTTGTCGGGCTCGGATATGAGATCGCCGATGGGCCCGAACTCGAAAACGACTATTACAATTTTGAAATGATGAACCTGGCGAAAGACCATCCGGCCCGAGACATGCAGGATTCTTTCTATACGGATCCGACGACGTTGTTGCGGACGCACACATCGCCCGTTCAGGCCCGCACCATGCTCGAAAAAAAGGGGAAACCCCTGAGCATCATCTGTCCCGGCCGGGTCTATCGTCGGGACGATGACGACCCGACCCACAGCCATCAGTTCACGCAGATCGAAGGGCTCGTCATCGATCGGGACATTACGTTCGGGCATCTGAAGGATACGCTTTTGAAGATGGTCAGACACCTGTTCGGACCGGAACGGGAAATCCGGCTCAGACCGTCCTATTTTCCCTTTACGGAACCAAGCGTCGAAGTCGACGTTTCCTACGTCAAGCAAAATGGCGAGATCGGCTATATCGAGATACTCGGTGCCGGTCAGGTTCATCCCGAGGTTCTCAGGATGGGCGGATACGATCCGGACACCTATCAAGGCTTTGCCTTCGGCATCGGTGTGGAACGCATCGTCATTCTCAAGTACGGGATCGACGATATCCGCCATTTCTATACGAATGACTTGCGGTTTCTCGAACAGTTCAAGGGGGTGAATCGCTGATGAAAATCAATTCGAACATGCTCGCCAAATGGCTTGATATACCGAAAAACATTCATGAGATCACGAATCAGAAGATCGTCGAGGTCGAGTCTTTCGGACCGGTCAACACGTCAACCGATCTTGTTGTCGGTCGTGTTCTCACGTGTGAGAAACACCCGAACGCGGATACGCTGTCGCTTACGACCGTCGATCTCGGTGATCGCGTCGAACAGATCGTCTGCGGGGCTCAAAACGTCCGAAAGGACCAATACGTCATCGTCGCCCAGGTCGGGACGGTTCTGCCCGGCGATTTCGAGATCAAGGCGGCGAAAATCCGGGGGGAATCATCGCATGGAATGATCTGTTCCTTAAACGAACTCGGTTTCGATGAGCGCTATGTCCCCGAAGTCTATCGGGACGGCATCTTTTACTTCGAGGAACCCCAGGACATCGGAAAACCCGCGCTTCCCGCCCTGGGATTATCGGGATGGATCATGGAACTCGGTCTGACACCGAACCGTTCGGATCTTTTGTCCGTGCTCGGGTTCGCCTATGATCTGGCAGCCATGACCAATCAGAAGATCGAACTCCAAGAACCGGTAATCAGCGAGAATGAATCGAAAAATCCTTTGGACATCACGATTGAAACCGATGGTTGCGGCCGTTACTACGGACGATCGTTCAAAGACATTCGGATCAAAGAATCGCCCTGGTGGCTCAAGAGCGCATTGCTATCGGTCGGGATTCAGCCGATCAACAATGTCGTCGACATCAGCAACTACGTCCTGATCGAATACGGGACGCCGCTTCACATGTTCGACGCCCACAAGGTCAAAACCGATCGGATCGTCGTACGCGATGCGAAACCGGGCGAAGAAGTCGTTACGCTCGACGATATGAACAGACGACTCGAAGCGGGTGACGTCGTCATCACGAACGGAAGGGAACCGATCGCCATCGGTGGGGTCATGGGACTCGCCAATACGATGATCGACGACCATACGACATCCGTCATTCTCGAAGCGGCCTATTTCGATCCCGAGCGGATTCGGAAAACGACGAAACGACTCGATCTCAAGAGCGATTCTTCTTTGCGGTTCGAGCGCGGGATCGACGACCGACGGGTCTTCTACGGACTCGAACGCGCAACGGAACTCATGATCGAGCTCGCCGATGCGAAAGTTCTTCAAGGTATTGCCAAAGCGATACGCTATGAAAATGAAAACCCGAAAATCGAGATCGCACGAACCTATTTCAATGACGCGCTCGGACTCGAATTGAAGGATACGGACGTCTTGACGTATCTCAAGCGTTACAACTACGACGTCAAGACGACCAAGGAAAAGTGGATCGTTCAGGCGCCGAGCTACCGCAATGATATAAAAATCCCTGCGGACGTACTCGAAGAGATCGCCCGCATCTATGGTCTGGACGCCATTCCCGATCGCTCGGCGAGCGGTATTCTGCAAGGAAAGTTGAGCTTCGAACAGAAGCGCCTGCGTGGTCTGAGACACGCTCTGTCCGATCTCGGATTGAACGAAGTCATTACCTACAGCCTCATCAGGGAACAAGACGTTCACGTATTCCAGAACATCGGCACACCGGTATCCGTTCTCAAACCGATGAGCGAGGACAAGAAAACGCTCCGTCAGAGTCTGATTCACGGTCTTGTCGATACGATCCGGTACAACCGTTCACGAAAGATCGATGACGTCCACCTCTTTGAGATCGGACACTGCTTCGCGAAAGGTTACGAGAAAAACCATCTCGGTATCGCTCTTTCCGGGAAACTTCACAAGCATACCTGGAAGAACACGGCGCTCGTCGCTGATTTCCATCTTCTCAAAGGTCTGGTCGAACGCGTGTTCTCTCCGCTTGGAATCGATTTCGTTTACGAGACGACCGACCATCCGTCCTTTCATCCCTATCAGCAGGCAAAGGTTTTTTCTCAAGGCATCGAACTCGGCGTCATCGGCAGACTGCATCCGCGTCTCGAGAAAGAACTCGATCTGCCGGAAACGTTCGTATTCACGATCGAGCTCGACACGCTGTTGAAAGGCAAAAAGACGATCAACTATCGTATGGTATCCCGTTATCCGATGGTCAGTCGCGATCTGGCCATCGTGATCGATCAAAAGATCGAAGCGAAAAGGATTCTGGATTTGATCGAACAGACCGGAAGACCGGCCCTGAGAACCGTCGAAATCTTTGACGTCTACCAGGGCAAGGGCATCGATGACGACAAGAAGTCGCTCGCATTCAGACTCGTGTTCAGTGATGAGAAGAAGACGATGGAAAGCGAGGATGTCGACAAGCTCATGAAACGGATCACCAAACGTCTCGCTTATGAAGTCTCGGCGACCGTTCGCAGTTAAAACCTGAATTTTTCAGGTTTTTTCTTTGTCGTTGTCGTGATATAATATCACTAACAAAAACAAGGAGGCAATCTCATATGGAAGTCAAACGAACGGGCTATTTCAAAAGGATCATCAACTCGTTTGTCGGAGCGTTGGTCGGTATCCTTTTGTTTTTCGGGTCATTCGCCGTCCTGTTCATCAACGAAGGTCGGGAAAATCTGGCGGAATACGCCCGTGAGTCAAAGGTTTTCGATGCCGGGTCTTTGCCCGGCTAGAATGAACTCATTCACGTGATCGACACGATGGACGCGGAAACTTACGCAACCGATCCTTATCTGAACGACCAGAGTTTTATCTATCTTGAACGAAGGGTCTATTTCTACGGTTACGAGGAAGAGGAGGAAAGGGAAACGCGTGAGAATTTCGGTGGCAGCGAAACAACGGTCACGACTTACTCCTATGAAAGGAAATGGTTGGAAGACCCTCAGAAACAGAGCACATTTCAAGGCGATTCTTCCGAAAGACCGGTGGCTCTCGTCAATTACGATCAATGGATCGATGAGATGCCCGACGGGGTCACGAATGTGGCAGAAACGATCACGATCGGCGGCACGCCTGTTTCTTCCGCACAATTGACCTTTTCGGGAGCGAAAGATCTCGAACTGTCCGAAACGCTCGTCGACAAAACCATGCTGAATGACAATGAAAGCGTTTCTTCCGGTATCATCTATCGTTCGAACAGTTCGGGTACGTCCACACCCGAAGTACCCGAGATCGGTGACGTCAAAATCGTCTTCAAAGTCATCACGAATGCCGATCGCGGCACTTATCTGGGTGCTTACGAAGAGGGTGTCCTCGTTCCTTTTCATACACAAAAAGATAACGTGATCCATCGTTTCTTCCAAGGTGTCGAAAGCCGCGAAGGCGTCGTCGACATCCTGCAAAGCGAATATGAGAGCGCGCTCTGGATGATGCGTCTCATCGGATTTCTGATGATGTTCATGGGACTCCTTCTTGTCGGTAAACCGGCATTCGTTCTGATCAGCGTCATTCGATTTTTTTTCCCGCATCGGCCGCGGACTCTACGCCGTGCTCGCGTTCGCCCGTGTCACTCGTTCCTGACCTTGTTGACGATGCGTTTTGGGCATGATCTTTCACAATACGATTCTCGCGATAAATCACGTCGTACTCGCTTTGGTTTTCAGGGTCATTCTCTATTTGCGAAACAAGCGCGTCAAAAGCCGAACACGCCTGATGCTGCAATATGCGCACAGAGCTTCGCTTTGTGCGTTTTTTTCGTCACGCATAGAACGACCCGATTTCGTGTATAATATGGGTGAGGGTGATGATATGCTGATACATGATCTTTCCTGACGAACTCGTTTCGTTCTGGCTGAAAACCGTTCAAGACTTATCAGGCCGACCAGGTCTGGGACTGGCTCTACCGACCAGAAGGTATCGTCTTTCGACATGATGAAAAAAACGTGCCGAAGGATTTGCCGCGATGTTCTGTTGAGCGAACGGTTCATACTCAAAGGACTCGAACGCGTTTTCAAGAACGTGAGCTCCGACGATACCGTCAAGTTCCTTTACAAACTGCACGATGGTCACTTGATCGAAACGGTGCTCATGCGGCAGCACTACGGCAACAGCGTATGCGTGACGACGCAAGTCGGCTGCAACATCGGGTGTCGTTTTTGCGCGTCCGGGCAGTTGAAGAAAGTACGGGATCTGACCGCGGGTGAAATGATCGCACAAGTCATCATGACCGAAAGGTTGCTTGAAGAACGCATCAGTTACGTCGTCGTCATGGGAATCGGGGAACCGTTCGACAATTACGAGAATCTCATCCGTTTCTTAAAGACGCTGAACCACCCCAAAGGGTTGGCCATCGGTGCGAGACACATCACCGTTTCCACGTCCGGCATCGTTCCCAAAATCCGGGCTTATGCCGATTTCGATCTCCAGGTCAATCTCGCCGTAAGTCTGCACGCACCAAACGATTCGATCCGTACGGGACTCATGAAAATCAACAAGACCTATCCGATCAAAGATCTGATCGATGCCATCAGGTACTATATCGATGTCACGAACAGGCGCGTGACGATCGAATACATACTGATCTCCGGCATCAACGACTCGCAAGAGGTCGCACGAGAACTCGTTTCACTTTTGCGGGGGCTCAACGTCTACGTCAATCTGATCCCCTATAACGACGTCCTAGGAGCACCCTATCAACGCTCGGCGAAAGAAACGATGCTCGCATTCTATGACACGCTCATGAAAAACCACATTCAGGTCACACTCAGAAAAGAACAGGGTCACGACATCGACGCTGCCTGCGGGCAGCTTCGGAGCAGGCACCTGTAGGAGGTACTCTTGAAAGAAGCGTTCATCAAACGGATCATATCCAATCAGTACACCATCATCGATGAAGACAAGAATGAGCGGATCGCGCACGCACGCGGGAAGCTTCGGTATATGCGGATCACCGACAAGAGCACCTTCAACAGACAAACGACGAAGCGGACCAAAAAAGAAAACCGCTTCATCACGATCAGCCCGAAAGTCGGGGATAACGTGACGTATGAGGAACGGGACGGACAGGTTCTGATCTTCGAGATCATGCCACGGAGAAATGAGCTCGACCGACCGGATGTCGCCAACGTCGATTCCGCTCTGCTCGTTTTTTCGGCGGTCGACCCCGACTTCAGTTTTCATCTGCTCGATCGTTTTCTCGTCATCCTGAACATGAGTCGGATCGAACCGATTCTCGTCATCTCGAAGATCGATCTCATTGAACCGACGGCGCTCGAATCACTCGAACACGACTTGCTCTATTACCGGGAACAACTCGGGTATGAGACCTATTTCGTCGACAGCAAGAAACGGATGGGAACCGGGAAGCTCGATCCGGTCTTCAAGGACAAGATCATCGTCGTCGCCGGTCAGACCGGTGTCGGCAAGTCGACGCTCGTCAACGCGCTCATTCCCGGACTCGACTTGCAGACACAGGCGATCTCCAAGGCGCTCGGTCGCGGGAAACACACGACAAGACACACCGAACTCTACGCTTACAAGGGCGGCTATGTCGTCGATACGCCGGGCTTCTCGAAGATCGATCTCAAGATCTTCGAAGCCACATCGCTCAAGGATGCCTATCCCGATTTCGTTTCTTACGCAGACGCCTGCAAATTCAAAGGAAAGTGCCTGCACGTGCACGAACCCGGATGCGCGGTCAAAAAGGCCGTTGAAGATGGGAAAATTCCCGAATCCAGATATGCCCACTATCTCGCGTTCTATCATGAGATCAAGGACATGAAAGCCAAGTATTGAAGGAGATGCGAACATGAAAGTTGCCCCATCGGTATTGACTGCCGACTTCAGTCAACTCAGGGAAGAACTGACTACGATCGAAACGGCGGACTATATCCATTTGGATATCATGGACGGTCATTTCGTTCCGAATATATCGTTTGGACCCGCGATCGCCAAAACGATCGCGAGTAAAACGCGACTTCCTTTGGACGTGCACCTCATGGTGACCGATCCCTGTCATTGGATCGAAGGGTTCGCTTTTGAAAACACGGCGTTCATCACCGTGCACATCGAAGCGCATGACGTGAAAGAAAGCATCGAGCTCATCAGAAAACACGAAATCGGTGTCGGTCTGTCGATCAAGCCCAAGACCACGGTCGAAAGCATTGTCCCTTTTCTGAGCGATGTCGATCTGGTGCTCGTCATGACGGTCGAACCGGGGTTCGGCGGTCAATCCTTCATGCCGGACATGATGGAAAAGGTGCGGGCTTTGAAGCGTATCCGGGAAGATGGGAACCATAGGTTCCTGATCGAAGTCGATGGGGGAATCGGTGATTCGAACATCGACCTCGTGAAAGATGCCGGCGTCGACATCGTCGTCGCAGGCAGTTACGTATTCAACAAGAAGGATCGCGCCAAGGCGATCAGGAGTCTGAAGTGAGAGCGATCATCATCACGTATCCGACGCCGAAGCGGATCCCGGATGTCGTCGAAATCGACACCGATGACTTTGTCATCGTGGTCGACCAGGCCTTCGATTACGCCCTCAAACAAAAAATCCCCATCGACATGGTCGTCGGAGATTTCGATTCGCTGTCGGACGAGTCCCTTCTTGAGGGCTATGACGTCTGTCGCCTATCGGTTGAAAAGGATGTCACCGATACGGATTTCGCCGTCACCTACGCCTACGATCAAGGCTATGAAAAGGTCCTGGTCGTCGGAGGGTTCGGTGGAGACAGAAGCGAACACTTTTTGGCGCACACCATGCTTTTCGATCGCTTTCCCGATCTGGTCATGAAAGACGAGACGAGCCATATGTTCATGCTCGAATCCGGGATACATCCGATCGAGGGAAACGGATTCGTTTCGATCTTCGGTTACCCGAAAGCCCGGATCACGTTGAAGGGGTTCAAGTTTCCGCTCGAAGACTACGACATGGAACGCTTCGATACGCTTGGAATCAGTAACGAAGTATCGCATTCGCCCGCCACGATTGAAATTCTGTCGGGTCGTGTGCTCGTCATACGGCATATGAATCAGGCGACATAAAAAAATAAAAAGGTCATGACCTTTTCATTTTTTTTAGACGCGCTCCAGATTGTTCTTTTTGAGGGCGCGAGCCGAAACTTTGACTTTTTTCGTCGTTCCGTCTTCCAACCTGATCCTTACGGTTTGAAGGTTAGCCTTCCACTTGTGGCGTGTCGCGTTCATTGCGTGACTGCGCCTGTTACCGAAAAGGGTTTTCTTGCCTGTTACGTAGCATTCAGCCATATTGTCTCACTCCTTCACTGCCTTACCAATGTATCACAAAAATGTGAAAAAAGCAACGAAAAACGATGGAAGATTAAAAAAATCACTTATCTAACATTAAATAACGCTTACATTACGAGATATTTGCATTTTCCGTTGCGAGTTATGATATAATGTATGTGGCAAAAAGAAGGTCTTCTTGCCTGTTGCATTTCAAATTGAAAAGTGCTATACTTAAATGGAATTTGTTGAAAATGAATATGACCAACTCAATATAAAGATCGGTACTACCTAAAACATAGAGGAGGAGCAATATGGCGAATAAAACAGTCAGTGGCACTCTATTTAAAAAGATGGTAACCAATGGTGCGGTAAACCTTAAAAACAATCATAAAGAGATCGATCATTTGAATGTCTTCCCGGTCCCCGATGGGGATACCGGAACGAACATGCAGATGACGATGATGGCCGGTATCAAAGAAGTCAGTAACCTCGATTCGCAATCGATCGTTGACATATCCAAAATTCTATCACGTGGATTACTCATGGGAGCGCGCGGAAACTCAGGCGTCATTCTCTCCCAGTTTTTTAGAGGGGTCTACAGTGAAATCGCCAAGATCACGACTGAAGAAGGCACGGCGACCGTCGAGGAGTTCATCAAGGCTCTCGTCGGGGGTTACCAGATGGCTTATCGTGCCGTCATGGATCCCGTTGAAGGAACGATTTTGACCGTCGTCCGCGAATCGGCGGAAAAAGTGCTTCGCGAACAACCGAATATCGATAGCGTCGAAGCGGTTCTGAAGGTTTATCTGGAACAAGCCAAGGAAACTCTCATCAAAACTCCTGAATTATTGCCCGTGCTCAAGGAAGCCGGTGTCGTCGACAGCGGTGGAGCCGGATTCATCAAGATCATCGAAGGGATGGTCATGGCACTCGAAGGTCAGATGATCAACGAGTCCGACCTCGGTATGCCTGTCGTCGACAATGACTATCAGGGCGCACACAATCTGGGCGATGTCGATATCAAGTACGGTTATTGTACGGAATTCATCGTCAAGTTGCACAAACCCGAGAAATTCAAAGAAACGAACATGAAAAACCCGCTCAGCCAAATGGGTGATTCGCTCGTCGTGGTTACCGATGACGACCTGCTCAAGGTTCACGTTCATACCAATCAACCGGGCGTAGCGCTTACGCTTGCCCAGAAATATGGTGACTTGCAGACGATCAAGATCGAGAACATGCGTCTGCAGCACAGTACGATCATGGGTACGCCCGATCACGTCGGGGAAGACAAGAAGCCCAAGAAACAGGCGAATTACAGCATCATCGCCGTAGCATCCGGAGAAGGCATTCATGAAGCGTTCAAGGAACTCGGTGTCGATCTCATCATTGATGGCGGACAGACCATGAATCCGTCGACGGAAGACTTCGTCAAAGCCGTCGAATCCACGAATTCCAAGAACATCATCATTCTTCCGAACAACAAGAACATCATTCTTTCGGCCGAACAGACGATGGAACTCGCTTCGGATCGCTCGATCCGTGTCCTGAAGACCAAGAGTATCGCCCAGGGTTACGCATCTCTCATGGTTTTCGATCCAACACAGGAAGTTGACGACAATATCGAACAGATGATGGATGTCGTCAAGAATATGCGTTCCGGTGAAGTGACGTTCTCCGTCAGGGATACCGAGATCAATGGTGTCAAGATCAAAAAAGACGATTTCATCGGTATTACCGGCGGCGAGATCAAGGTCTCGAACGCGAACCGGATGGAAACCGTCCAGGCTTTGCTCGATGATATGGTTGATGCCGATCGGGAAATCATCACGATTTTCTACGGAATCAATTCCGATGAGGACGAACTCGA
>JAGYNT010000019.1 GCA_018399615.1 Acholeplasmataceae bacterium | reverse complement strand
ATATGAAATCCGCACTTCGATCATAAACACCCGGCAATCCCCGATATCGATATGAACAAAGATTTCCTCATTCCCCCATCCGATCATCTAAGAACTGTTTCTCGGTTCCGGTACTCCTTATCTTGACATCTATGGTCATGATTTTTTCGTATGCGGGACTCCAGCGTATGCATCGGCTGAAAAAACAGAAAGCGACAGACGATGTGAAGTCAATAGAGAACTGGGCGGAAAACACCGACTGGGCATACCCTGTCTATGAGGACTGATCATACACGATTGATCGATGATCTTTGATCGATTCAGGACGACCGGTTATTCGGATATCTTTTTTCAGTCGTTCTGATCGCATACCCAAATCCAACCACTCGAGCGTTTATCATGCCACCATGGAATCCATCTTACGCATCAGGCGTTCGACACTACCCGGAATTGAGGCGTCTCTTCTTCTATCCGTTTTTATGTCGCGATTGAAGATTTGTCACAGTTTGAACATCATAATTCAATAAACACATTTCTATCCGTATGTTTAGTATATATAAACATATGGAAATCTATTTTAATATATACTAATTATATATACGTATAAACGTCTCTATGCAGGTCCTTTGCGTTCGACACATCGATTCACCGGACCGATCACATGTCAGGACCAAAAGAAAAAGGGGAAGACCCCTTTTCGATTACTTCGCAATGAATGTCAGGATGTCGTGCGTGATCGTATCAAGCACATCGACGAACGGTGAGTGACCGCATTGGTCATACTCGATCAGCGTCGACTGATCCTTGAGTGCATCACAGTTATCCTTGATCATATAGTCCGGTACGGTGATATCCTGTTTTCCTTTCGTGTGTAAAACCGGCACGTTGATATTCCCTATCGTATTGGTTCCTTCCTTGTAATAGTTAGGCTGATCGGACATATTGAGATTGGCGAGGGTCCAATCGGCATCGAGCAGATTCTTCTGCTTGAGCGACTCCTTGATCCACAGCTCATTGTCTTTGGGATCGGGTTTGTTCACCGTATAGATCGTCTGGTCGAACACGTAACTCATCGTATTGAAGTCCTTGTTTTTCTGTGCCATGAAAAGTGGCAGTACCTGGACTTGATCTTCTATGAGTTCGTCGGCTGATGCATAGGTCGCACCGACGATCGGCTTTCCTTGTTCATCCTTCTTGAAAATCGGATAACCTCTGTGCGTCGTTGAATGAACGAGAATCAACTTTTCAACCCGGTCAGGATGATTCGCCGCGAGTTCCATCGCGACACCGCCTCCGAGTGACCAGCCGAGGACCACGGCTCGATCAACGCTTAGAGCATCCATGAAGAGAGCGACGTCGTCTGCGAAATCGGCCATCTTTTCAATACGGTCATGATAGGTCGAATCGCCGAAACCGCGCAAGTCGCAAGCAAGGACGTGCATGGTCTTCGGCAGTTTTTCCATAAGTGTCGAAAAATGCAGGCTTGAAGAGAAATTTCCATGGATCAAGAGGAGTTCCTGCTCGCCTTGTCCTTGTTCGAGATAGCTCAGTGTTTCTCCGTTTTTGAGTGTGACGAATTTCTTATTCATGTGTTTCCTCCAATAATCAGATTGAATATGTGGCATCGGCTGCGTTTACGAATCCGATGACCATCGTTACGAACAATAGGGGTCTTTCATACATCGAGGCGTGACCGACACCGGGAAGAATGACGAGTTCGGCATGACGGATTTTTTCTTGCAAGTACTTCTGATTTGCGATCGGTGTCAGGTAGTCCTCGTCGGCGGCGATGATGAGTGTCGGACACGTGATCTTGTCCAGGTCTTCTCTCACATCATAGGATTCCGCACTGTCGGTCAGGCGTTCCATCTGATCGAGAAACTCCGGATTCGAGAAGATCGGTATGAGATAGGATTCCCTCTTTTTCATCCAGTCGAGCTTCTTCTCATAGAAACTCGGTGAATAGATCACGGGAATCGTTGCTCGATAATACACTTTTCCATCCCTGTTCTTTCCGATCGCATTCCATTGCCAGCCGATCTCTTTCAACCAGGGCGAGGTGTATGCGCTGGTGTTGAATAGGATCAATCGACGAACTTTGTTTGGAAACTTCGAGGCATAGAGGAGTGCGACTTCACCACCATAGGATATGCCAACGATGTTGACGACATCCAAACCCAGTTGATCGAGAAGTGCCTCGATCAGATCGACCTGAATATCGAGTGTGTAGCTTTCTCCGTCGAGTCGCTCGCTTTGACCTTGATCGAAGAAATCGAGACGTATGATCCGATTGCCGGCGGCAAGCGAATTCATAAAGGGTTCCCAGCTCTTCACGGACATCATGATGCCGTTCAAAATGAGAATCGGTTCTCCGGTTCCTTCGTCCGTGTAAAAGGCGTTTTTGTCATTGACGTTCAGAATGGGCATGGTTTTACTCCCTGATGTAGCCAAGCGCGATGGCTTCTCTCGTAAGTTCATCACGGAACTTCGGATGGGCGATGCTGATCAGAAGACGCGTACGCTCGGCCACCGACGTACCGCTCAGTTTGACACAGCCGTACTCGGTGACGACGTGATCGACGTCGCTTCTTGACAGCGTGACGCCTGCTCCGGGTTTCAATGTCGGGACGATCTTCGAGATTTCTTCACGTTCGCCGGTCTCTTTGTTGAGGACATTCGCAGTCGAATAAAGCGTAATGAAACTCATGCCGTTTTTGCTGTTCTGAGCACCCACGGCGGTATCACTCTGCCCACCGGTGCCACTGAAATGTCTCGTTCCGATCGATTCGCTCGCGCATTGTCCGGTGAGGTCGACTTCGATCGTCGTATTGATGGAAACCTGATTGTCGTTTTTTCCGATCTCATGGGGGTCGTTGACGTAATATCCGTTCAGTATCTGTACGCTCGGATTGTTGTCGATGAAGTCATAGAGTTCTATCGTCCCGAGCGCGAAACAGCATACGTGTTTGCCGACGTGCGTGTTCTTCTTTTTACCCGTAACGGCTCCGGCCTTGACGAGTTTCATGAGACCCGTTGTGAGCATTTCCGTATGGATACCCAGATCCTTCTTGTCCATCAAGGCGTGTGCGACCGCATTCGGAATTCCACCGATACCGAATTGCAGTGTCGCTCCGTCGGGAATCTTTTCAGCGATGTATCCGCCGATTTTCAAGTCGCGCTCATTGGGATCGATATCCGGGAGTTCCGGCACGGGATAATCGACATCGATCATATAGTCGATCTCACGAACATGCAACTCGAGATCACCGAATGTACGAGGGAAATTGGGATTGATTTCGAGAATGACGAGATCCGCTTGTGCGATCGCTTCTTTCTCATAGACGTTCGAAAGAGAAAGTGATACGTAGCCGTGTTGATCGGGGGGAGTTGCCGTACCGACAAAGATGTCGGTTTTCGTGTGTGCGAATCTTCTTCTCCCTGCGAGGTGCAGGTGATTCGGTATATAGGATATGTTTCCGTTTTTGAAAGCTTTTCTTACCGACGGTCCGAAAAACCAGCAATCAACTGAAAAGTTGTCGACGAGTTTCGGGTCCGTAAAATAATCACAGGTCGCCATCGGCAGACAGTTGGTGACGCTAACCTTCATGTCATCACTCGCGATGACGTGAAGGTTTTCAAGAAATGCCTTCGGCTCGGCTGCGGCCATCGCCGAGACGATCGTATCACCGTCTTTTACGAGTCTGACGGCTTCGTCAACGGTAATCGTTTTTGGTGTTTTCATATGCTTGCCTCTTTTCAAGAACACTATAGAGAAGGGAGAGTTTCCTCTCCCTGCCCGTTACGTGTTCCGTGTTGTTATTTGGCTTGGATTGTTTCAATACCTTCGATGTCACGAACTTTGGCCCAGTTCCAACCGACGCGGTTTTCTTCTTCATCAAGAACCGGTGAAAGTTTGAGGAGCGCCATCGAGGCAATACCCCAGCGCTTGCCGTCGGCGAAGTCTACGAAACCGCCCATGGGGATTTCGATATTCTCGGATTCCATCGCTTCGATGTAGGATTCCCATGTCAGTTCTTCTTCACCGACACGTTTCAGACCTTCAACGAATAGGGATGCCGCGATATAGCCGGCCATGGCATACGCATTGTCGGTAAAGTTTCCTTTGCCGTCCGCATCATCATAACCTGCAAGCGTCATGACGTTGACGAATTGCCAGTACTCATCGGAGAAACCGGCAGTACCTTCGGGATCGACGATGTCGATCCATGCGTTCGCATAGATGTCGAATGCATAGTCGGTATCGGCATCAACCGATGTCGCATCGGCGTTGACGTAGGATGTGAATACGGGAACGTGCAGACCTTGGTCGTTCATGGTGTTGATGGCAACCTTGAACGGAGCCTGGTTCGATGCGACGATGATCGCTTCAACGCCTTCACCGAGCAGGTCGATGACAGCCGTTTCGAGACTTGCTACGTCTTCGGTCGAGAAAGGTTTGAAAATGAAGTCGTCTTCTCTGTCGCTGAACTCGGCTTCGAGTGCGATCCCTTCGATGATGGAGTTCCCATCGTCCGCTGTCGTGTGGAGAACGCCGATTTTCGCGTCTTCCGCAAGCTTCTGATCATTTTCCGGCCCGTAGACAGCTTCATTGAGTGCGCGTGCGGTCATGACACGTCCATCGGTCAGATAGATCGGTTGAACGGCCATTACCGGGTTCATCGGTGATTCCTGGAAGTAAAGGTCATTGATGCCGGTTGCCGCGTAAACCATGGGAATGCCGATTTCCTGAATGTAGTCGATCGTACCGCCGACGGTCGGTGTACCGAAGTGTCCGACGAGTGCGAATACTTCATCTTCTTCGACGAGTTTCTTGGTGTAGGTGATGCCGGTTGCCTGGTCGAATCCGTCGTCATAGGTTTCGAAACGGAGCGTACGTCCGGCAATACCGCCTTCATCTTCGTTGATCATCCGGAAGTAAGCTTCGATACCTGCGTTGAACGGAACACCGACTGATGCGAAAAATCCGGAAGTGGCTGCCGTGTTACCGACAACGATTTCGGTATCCGTGACGCCTTGAACAACAATGCCGTCTTCTACTTCAACGCATGCCGCGATCGTGAACAATCCGGCGACGGCGATGATTAGAAATAAAATCTTTTTCATAATTTCTCCTTTTTTTTATGCCCGTAGGCTATTTTCACTGCCTTTTCAAGGCAGAGTGTTACCAATTTTTTACTTTGATCCGAGATAAGCGTTGACGAGTGATTCGTCAGCAAGCAGTTCCTTGCCGGTTCCTTCGGTCTTGATCATACCGAGTTCGAGCACGTAGACATAGTCCGCGATCTTGAGCGTCTGATAGGCGTTCTGTTCGACCAGGAAGATCGTACGTCCGCTCTTCTTGATCTCGCCGATGATCTCAAAAATGTTTTTGACGATCATCGGTGCGAGTCCGAGTGACGGTTCATCGAGTAACAGGAGTTTCGGACGTCCCATGAGCGCCCGACCGATCGCGAGCATCTGCTGTTCGCCACCCGAGAGCGTGGATGCCTGTTGTTTCTTTCTTTCTTTCAGAATGGGGAAGTAACCATAGACTTCTTCGAGCGACTCCCGGATCATGGTCTGGACACGCTTGCCCTTTTCACTTTTGAGCGAATACGCGCCGACGCGCAAATTTTCTTCAACGGTCAGACCGTTCAGGATCAGTCGTCCTTCAGGGGATTGCATGATGCCTTTTGACGTGATCTTGTAGGACTCCTTGTTCATGATGTCATCGCCGTCATAGGTGATCGATCCGCTTTTCGCCTTGACGGCTCCGCTGATCGTCTTGATCGTCGTCGTCTTACCGGCACCGTTGGCACCGAGCACGGCGACGATCGATCCTTCATTCACGCTCATGTTGATCCCTTTGATCGCGCGGATGATCCCGTAGTCAACGACGAGGTCTTTGATTTCGAGTAGGGCCATATCACTCACCACCCAGGTAGGCTTCTTGGACCGCTTTGTTTCCCTTGACTTCGCTCGGGGTTCCAATCGCGATCTTTTTGCCGAAGTTGATCGCACAGATCGTATCACAGATATCCATGACGAGTTGCATGTCATGCTCAACGAGGAAGATCGTCGCGTCATAGTCCTTTTGAATTTTTTTGATCGTTTTTGCGAGTTCTTTCGTTTCGGCATCATTCAATCCGGCTGCGGGTTCATCGAGAATGATCAGATTCGGATTCGTCATGAGCGTGCGCGCGAGTTCGATCTTCTTCAAAATGCCGTATGGCAAACCGATCGGATAAGCATCTCGGTAGGCGAAGAGATTGAGATCCGTCAGAATTTTCGTCGCTTTGGCGCGCTCGATCCGTTCTTCGCGTTTGAGTCTGCGGTTATGAACGAGATGTGCGAAAAAGTTCGTCTTGTACGCGCTGTGCGAGCCGATCAGCATGTTGTCGATCACGGAGAGTTCGAGGATCAGTTCGACGTTCTGGAACGTCCGGACGATTCCCTGACGGATGACGTTATGAACGGCGTAATCATTGAGATCGATGACTTCCTGGTTGCGATTCCGGTAGTACATGTTTCCGGCATTCGGTTTGTAGAACTGCGTGATGCAGTTGAACACGGTCGTTTTGCCGGCACCGTTCGGACCGATCAGTCCGAAGACTTCGCCCTTTTTGACCGAGAAGGACAGGTCATTGACGGCCTTCAGCCCACCGAACATCATCGTCAGGTTTTTGATTTTTAGGATGTCAAGCTCGGAAAGATCTTCTTTCAAATCCAGTGAAGCGTTGTTTTCGATCAAGGATTTCAAGTCGTCTTGTGCTTCTTGAAGTTTTTGATTCAGTGTCTTGATCTGTTTTTTCCGTTTTGACTCTTCTTTTTCATAAGCGACTTTGACATGATGATCGACTTCTTTTTTTCTCTTCTCGAAAGATGTGTTCAGCTCATTTCTCTTCGTGTGGTAGAGACGAACCTGATCATCGATGGATAGATTTCTCGATTGTCTGGCATATTTTTCCTGCAAGTCGTCGATCGTTCGTTCGAGTTCGCTTTTCAGATCTTTGAGTTTCCGATCTTTCAAGTCGTCTTGGTTCTTTTTGGAAAACCGATGAAGAAGGGCGCGTTCTTTGAGTCGGTACTTCTCTTTGAGAGCGTTGATGCGTTCACGCGTCATGTATTCCTGATACTCCCGATCGGTCAAAGCTTTGATTTCGAGCGGAAGAAGGATGCGCTTGTGTTTGTCATGCAATCGTCTGAGCCTTTGATCGCGTTTCTTTTCGAGCGACTCCAGATAGATCGGCAGAAACGATTCCAGATAATAGATTCGGTCTTCCAGACGTCGGATACGTGACCGGAGCAGACGCGTCTTAAGCTTCTTTACCATAACGATGCTCCTTCCACTTCTTCATGATGAGATGGTAGCCTTTTTGTATGCCTTGCCGGATGTCCTTGAACAACCGGACGATTCCGCCCGGATAGAACATGACCACGAGAATGATCAGAATACCGTTCAAGATGAAGTATGCACTCGTGTATTCCATGAAAAACGGGATACGTTTGAAGATGAGGTCGTTCATGCCGAAGACGATGAATGCCCCGGCCAAGACGCCATAGATCGATTTCGTCCCGCCGATCACGACGGCTGCGAGTATATTCAAGGAAAGGGCGAGACCCCAACTCGACGGATGGGAAACGAGTTTGTTCATGAAATAGAGTGTACCGCCGAGACCGGCCAGAACCGTCGCGATAATGAAGGCCAGCAAACGATATTTGAGGACGCTGATCCCCATGGCCTGGGCGGCGGAGGTGCTGTTTTTCATGGCGAGCATCGCTCGGCCGGTCGGACTGTTGATGAGGTTGACGATGCCGATCATAACAAGCGCAAGCGTGAGTATGATCAGATAGAATGAAACCGTGAAGCGGTCGCTTTGCTTGAATTCCCAGATCAGAAAATTCATACGGAAAAGCGAAAATCCCGCTTGTCCGCCCGTGACGTCATTGAATTTTCGGAAGATTTCCACGAGAATCTCGGAAATCCCAAGCGTGATGATGGCGAGATAAATGCCCTGGATACGCAAGGAAATGAATCCGACGATGACGCCTAGCGTGATCGATGCGGCAAAACCGAGCATAACGCCGAGGATCGCCGGCAAGCCGAGCGTCCCCGCGACATAACCGAGGATATAAGCGGACAAACCGATGAATCCGGCGGTCCCGAGAGATGCCAGACCCGCATATCCCAGCAACAGCGTGAAACCCAAAGCGACGATATAATAGATGATAACCGGTGCGATCAGGTTGATGGTAGACGGCTGAATCAAACCGGCGATTCCCAAAATCTGGAGGGCGTAAAGGATTGCCGCCGTCAACAGGATACCGAAATAGGGATGCTTGACATAGGTGTCGATCCGTTCTTTAAGGGCTCTTCTCGTTGTTTTTTCCACTCTGTTTTCCAGTTCCATGTCTACACCTTCCTTGCCGTGCGCTTGCCGAAGAGACCGGCCGGTTTGATGAGTACGATCAGCAGGATGATGAAATAGGCGATTGCGATATTCCAAATACCGGCGACCCGGGAAAGATAAACGGTCATGACGGGGATGAGAATCGCTCCCACAACCGGTCCGATGAACGTCGTGAATCCGCCCAGGACGGCAGAAAGAAAACCGTTGACTTGCATGAAAACCATGAAGTTGACCGACAAGGTCTGAATCGTCGGCGCGTAGAGTGCGGCGGCGAGTGATCCGACGGCTGCGGCAATCGCCCAACTCATCGCGGTGATAAAACGCGTGTTGACACCCATCATGCTGGCAACCGCTTCATTCGACGCGGTCGCTCGGACGCCGAGTCCCCACTTCGTCTTCTTGAGCAGGAAAAAGAGCGTCGAGATGACGACGATCGCGATGACGATCGTCAGGAACTTGTGTACGGAAATGACGACTTCACCGTCACCGACGCCGACTCGCCAGATCTCTTTGGTAAGAGGTTGGGGTGTCGGAGGATTGTCGATGACTCCGCTGTAGATCGTCGGAATCAATCCGGTAATGACCAATACGATCCCCATGGTAATCATCTGCTTGCTCAGGGGATTTGGAAAGCGCGAATTGCGCACGAGGACAATATCGACGAACAGCCCGATCAGAAAACCGTAAATGATCCCGGCCATAATGGCGAGGACGACGGAGAGCGATGGTCCGATGGCGGGGAATCTCGTTGCCAGAAAAACGGAGTTGAACATCGTTACGAAAAATGCCGTCAGGGCACCGATGCTGCCTTGGGCGAAATTGGTTGTCAGAGACGTCCGGAAGATCAACACGATCCCGAACGTCACGAGCGCCAGGATGGCTGCTTGTGATAGTGCGGCAAACAATATGCCTAAAAAACTAGCGAGTGTCATGAGTTACCCCCACGTAATGATATTGGCAGCCCAGACATAACCGATTCCCGCTGCGATCATGGCAACGACGCTGCCGTCCTTGACCTGACCGCTTTCAAGCGCCAGATGCAAGGAAAGAATCTGATCGATCTGTCCGATGTGTCCGTAATGTTCGAGATAGATCGTCTGGTCTTCACGTAATCCGAGTTCGTCGAGCATGGCCTTGTGTCCGGAACGCTTGATGTGCAGAATAGCCAGATAGTCGATGTCGCTCCGTTTGAGATCGGATTTTCTGAGAGCCTCATCGATGCACGTGAACCAATTGTTCATCGAGACCTCGTTCAACCGGTCTTTCATCTTTTTGGCATCGAGCAGTCGAAGCGACTTTCTCGACTCCATGGCGTTATCCGGGGTAACCGGATTCGAGACGCCACCGATCTCGACACCGGCCGTGCGAGAGAGGGACCCGTCAGCAATAACGTGTGATCCACGCAAAAGATTTCTGTCATGGTTCTTCTTCAATATGATGGCACCGCCGCCCGCGCCGAGATTGTACATCATGGACATCTGTCTGTCGGTATAATCCACAAAATCGCCATTGCGGTAACCACCTACGACCAGGATGACGTCGATTTCATCATCGGCGATCAGCATGTCCTTGGCCATTTTCATGGCCGATACGGTCGTACAGCAACGGTTTTGCACATCGATACCCCATGCATGTGTCGCACCGATCCGATCCTGAATATAGAGGGCGGAAGTCGTCAAAGGATATTCCTTCCACTCTTCCGTCACGCTCAGAATGACATCGATTTCCAGCGGGTCCATGCCCGTACGTTTCAGTGCGTCGAGGGCGGCGAGTGCCCCCATTTCCTGTGTTCCATCCTGCGGGAGACCCCCAGGTATGACTTTTTGCCTGATACCAAGTTTATCGATTACCGCTTCTTCCGTCCAGTTGCCATTGGTTTTTTCACTGATGTCCTTGGCGGACATGCGGCAATCCGGAAGATAAATGCCGGTTCCAACGATTCCTATGTTTGCTTTACTCATTTGTGGAACCCCTTTCTCTTTCGGTTAAAGTCTCATACCACCATTGACACTGAGTGTATGCCCGGTGACATAGGATGATTCATCGGATGCGAGGAAGAGCGCCGCATCGGCGATTTCCTGTGGTTGACCGAGCCGTCCGAGCATGGTCATCCTGGCAAATTTGTCCAGGAGTTCCTGTGGTACGGTTTGCAGGATATCGGTCATGATGTAACCCGGAGCGATGGCGTTCACGCGTACGTTCTGACCTTTTCTGGCAAACTCCTTGGCCCACGTTTTCGTGAGTCCGAGTACGCCCGCTTTGGTTGCCGCGTAATTGGCCTGTCCGATGTTTCCGAAGAGTCCGACGATCGATGAGATGTTGATGATCGATCCCGATCCCTTGTTCGTCATCTGCGGACCGATCAGTCTGGTCATGTTGAAGACGCCTTTGAGGTTCACGTCAAGGACGAGGTTCCACATGTCGTCGGTCATCTTGTGTGTCATGGCATCACGCGTGATCCCGGCATTGTTGACGAGAATGTCGATCTGACCGTATGTCTTGATGACATCATCAAAGAAAGCCTGAACCTTGTCGACATTGGTCACATCGAGCACGTATCCCTTGACACCTTCATGATCGTAGGACAGCTCGGATACGTCACAGGCGATCACGGTCGCTCCCTGGTCGGCGAACGTCATGGCGATCGCCTGACCCAAACCTTTGGCTCCGCCCGTTACGACGGCTATTTTTCCTTTTAGTCTCATATAAAACTCCTTCTATACTTTTTTTAGTATGACTGCGGTTCCCATACCGCCGCCGATACACAGACTGGCCAAACCGAGTTTGGCGTTGTCCTGTTTGATCATTTCGTGCAAGAGGGTCACGATGATACGGTTTCCGCTCGCACCGACCGGATGACCGAGTGCGATCGCGCCACCATTGACGTTGGTTCTTTCGAGTATCTCCTCTTTTTTCATGTCGTGTTCGACCGAAATTTCTTCAAGAACACCGAGTGATTGGGCTGCGAAAGCCTCGTTCAGTTCGAGTAGGTCCATATCCTGAAGTTTCAGATGCGCATGCTTCAAGGCCATCCGGATCGCCGGAGTCGGCCCAAGACCCATGACACTCGGGTCAACGCCACCTTGACCGATCCCGATGATTTCCGCGATCGGTTCCAAATCGTGTTCCTTGAGTGCCGCTTCACTTGCCAGAAGGATGAAACTCGCGCCATCGTTGATACCCGATGAATTTCCTGCGGTTACCGAACCGTCCTTCTTGAAGGCAGGTCTGAGTTTGGCGAGTTTCTCCGGGTTCGTCGTCCGATTGATGTATTCGTCGGCCTCAAAAACGACTTCACCCTTGCGTGTCTTGATCGTAATCGGCACGATTTCATCCTTGAAACGACCACTGTCGCTCGCTTTGGCGGCTTTGAGTTGCGAGTCGTAGGCGAAAGCGTCCTGTTCTTCTCTCGTCAAGTTGAAACGTTCGACGATGTTTTCAGCGGTGATGCCCATATGGTATTCGCCGAAAGCGTCCATGAGCGCGTCATGGAGCATGTGGTCATGCATGGGCTGTTCGCCCATCTTGGTTCCCGAACGTACACGACTCGGGACCAGGTATGGTGCCATGCTCATCGATTCGACGCCACCGGCAACGACCAGATCGTGCAAACCGAGCGTGATGTTCGCATAACCGTTCATGACAGCCTTCATCCCGCTGCCGCAAACCATGTTGACACCATAAGCGGGAACACTTGCGGGAATACCGGATTTGATTGAAATCTGTCGGGCCAGACCTTGTTTGAGACCGGCGGGAAGAATATTGCCGACGAGAACCTCGTCGATTCTGGTCTTGTCGAGATCACCGAGCATATCAACAAGAACCTGTGCGCCGAACTCCGCCGGATGCATCGTCGAAAGTGAACCGAGGAACGACCCGATCGGACTCCGTTTGGCACGTGCAATGAATACTTTGTTCATGAAAAGCCTCCTTAATTGTGTAAAGCGGTTACATTTTTTTGTAAAAAATATGCTCCAAGAGGGAAACGACGCAATGTCATGTGATTCTCATGGAGTATCAGTTATGTGAATAAATATTCATAATTCATTGTCATTTTATCATAGGAAACGGCTGTTGTCAATATATGCACATCGAAATCATCGGACAAAAAGCATAGAAGGCGCGTGTCCCAAATGACCGTTTTTTTGTCTGTTTTTCAAGGGATATGATAATGAGGTTGTGTTTTGGGAAAAATTGCGATACACTTGTTATGGGTGATAAGATGGACGGTATGAACTACAGACTGCCAAAGCGTCGAGATGGTCAGAAAACATTCGACCACATTATCAAAACGGCAAAAACACTTTTTTCCGAAAAGGGTTACCAAGCGACTTCGGTCAACGAGATCATCAGCGAATCCGGTATTGCTACCGGAACTTTTTACCTATATTTCGATGACAAGTTCGCGCTCTATTCCTATTTGCTCGCATCCTACCGGCGAGGTATCCGCAAAGCGATCAGTCAGGGGATCAAGGATGCGAAAACGCGCTATGAAAAAGAGCGGCTCGGCTTGCGATCGTTTTTGAAGTTCGCTTGGGAAGACCCTCTCGCATATCGCATCATCTGGGAGTCGATGTTTGCCGATAAAGAGCTTTTTCAGGAATATTACAAGACCTTTTCGCGCGATTACGTCCGACAACTCGGTTATGCCGTGAAGACGAACGAGGTCCGCTCCGACATCGATCTTGAGACGCTATCCTATGTGCTCATGGGTGTCTCGAATTTCGTCGGACTTCAGATTCTTTTCAAAGAGACACTGACCGATGAAGAACTCGATTACATAACGGATCAGGCCATGGACGTATTGACCCATGGCATGTTCGTCAAATGAAAAGCGATTCGAAACCGAATCGCTTTTTCATAGACGTTTTCAGGGAACCTTGATCGTCGAAGCGTCGCACGGCAAGTCCAGTCGGCACATCAGTTTGTCCTCGATGCCTTGTCCGAGTTCGAAACGATAGAATCGATCGATCACGGCACCGTGCGCTTTCAATATCGCTTCAACTTTTTTCGACGGATCCTTGATGAAGGGCAGTTCCAGCAGTTTGACCAAGGCGTTATGCATGTCTTGACGATCGACGATTTCAAAGCCTTGACTGACGATCTGCATGGCAAGATCACGCGCGAGTCCGTCACTGCCCGCGGTCAGAACGACGAGTCCGATCGTTTTGCCGTTGTGATTGTAGAAACCGAAGATCTCGTCACTTCGCTTTACGATTCGATAGAATCGTCTGAGTTCGAGTTGTTCGTCAACGATGTTTTCCGTACGGGCGACCAGGTCACGAATCGTTTCAGAGTCAATGGAAACGTTGTTCGCATCCAGGGCGGTCTCGGCATCGCTTTTCATGAGAGGTTCGGCAATCCGATCGACGAGTTCGCAAAATGCCCTGTGTCGGACAATGAAATCGGTCTCGCCGTTGATCTCATAGATGATGGCCTGATCGTCTTTGATTGCTATGTGTATCTGTCCTTTGGACGCGACGCGTGCGCTCGTTTTCTTTTTTGTTTCACTCATAATCAGACGCTCGGCCTGATCGAGATCGCCTTGTGTCGCTTCAAGCGCTTTTTTGCAGGCGAGCATACCTGCTTGAGTACGTGATCTGAGTTCTTTGATCATCTTTGGATCCATGGTTTGTTTTTCCTTTCCGATTGTCAAGGTTCATCACTCATCGAAGAGCGGAAGCTCAGGTCTTTGATAACCCTTGTCCGTTGAAACGATGCGTTGCCACCTCGCGCTTCTTCCCCGGCCGACCGGTCGGATGATGTCCTCATCACGAAGTTTTTTGAGTGTTCGATTGATCGTCGCGTCACTGACATTCGGATGACGTTTTCGCAAATCATCCTTTGTGAAGAGTTCCGGCAGTTTCATGATGCTGTTTTCGACATTGTCGGCTTTGTTCAGGTTCTTTTCGAAAGCATACTCGTGTGCCATCCGATCGACATCCCGATAGGCGTCGATCAAAAGGTCGATGAGCATCCGACTCAAAAGATCGGTCAAAGCGTAGCCGCTCGACCAGTAATAGTTGGCTTGGATCACGGCGTGATCCCAGTCCTCCTTTTTTTTCATGAAATACTGGAAAAACGGAACATACTTGAAGACGGAAAAATCACGCAAAACGAGTGCATAGAGAACAATGATCCCGATCAGTTCGTTTTCTTTCGTCATGATCTTCATGTTCAGAAAGTCAACATAAAAATTGGTGATCAGTTGTGTCAATTCGAAGGATCTGCTTCGCTTGTTCTTTGAGAAAAGCGACATGAGATCTTCAAGGTCGTCACGACGTGAATGTCTCTTCTTCGTCTTCAGGACGCCTTTTTCCTTTGTCGGTTCCGTGACATACGCGATCGGTTCGATGTCCTTGCCGAGGACATCGGCGAGATTTCCGACTTCATTGGGAATCAGTTCGAACAGTGTCGGATTCCGATGCAACTGCATCAAGGCGCTCTTGATGTTCGAAAGGCGTTGTTCATCCCTGTTTTTGGCGACGAGATTTCTTTTCGCCAGCAACTGGATACGCGCATCGGTGATCGACTCACCGAAAAGATGACCGAGTGCGACGATGTTCTTCTCAAGCGTCTTCTTTTCATAGGCTTGTGCATCCGGTGCGAAAAGGTCGTCATAGTAAAAGGATTTGCCCTTCGATTCATAGAGCGACAACAAGGAAAGTACGAGCTCATTCGACATGTGAATGCGTTCCATATTCAAGAGAGCTTTCATCGCATGGACCTCACTCGGCGAAACTGCTGCCACCGATGAACTCACGCAAGAGTGAGTTGCACGGGACAAGATCGTCGTCGATATCGACGAAGTATTTCAAAAACTTCAGCAGGCGGTTCGCCGTGATAAAGTGTTCGCTTTCGGTAGGGATGGCCTTGAGTTGTTGAATGGCGTGTTTTTTCAGGACCGAAAACTCGTAGGTCAGTTCCGAATTGAAGACGAAATTCGCCTCTCTTTGTGTCGGATAGATCCATTTGAACTCCCCGCGACGGACCGAAGGCCACATACCGATCGTTTCCGTGGCGGAAGCGTTCCGATACTTCTGATCACGTACGATTCGGCGTAACAGCCGCAACTCGGTTATGCTGATGGGGTTGTGTTCGTCGATGTGCAGTTGTGTCTGAGGCGAAATGTAGACGTTGTATTTCTGATGCTTCGGAATGTCTTTGGTCAACACTTCATTGAGTGCGTGTATGCCTTCGATGATGATCGGGGTGTTCTGCGTGAGATGGATCTTTTTCCCCGAATGACGCAGTCCGGACACGAAATCGAAGTGTGGAAGCGTGATCTCGTACCCCTGGATCAGGGCGAGCATGTCGTGATTGAAAAGTTCGATATCAAGCGCATTGACGTGTTCCAAGTCGGGCGTTCCGTCATCGTTTCGCGGCGCCATTTCGCGACCGAGATAGTAATCGTCAAGAGAAATCATGATCGGACGTATGCCACGACTCATCAGTTCGATACGCAACCGGTTCGAAAAGGTCGTTTTTCCCGAAGATGAGGGACCCGCGATACCGATCAGACGGATGTTGTCGATGTTGTGCTCGATCTCGTCACCGAGTTGAGCAAGCATTTTCATGTGTTTCGTTTCACACATGTTGACGAAATCGACGGCTGACGTTCTCGTCTTCGCATAACGATTCATCAAAGGAATCGAATTACCGGATATGATCATACCCCATTTCGCAGCTTCTTTGAGCGCTTTTCCGAATGTCGGTTCATCCGAAAAATCCGGAATTCGTCCGCCAAATTCGGCCCGAGGATACTGAATGATAAATCCGGGATGATAGAGAAACATGCGAAACGACTGCAGAAACCCCGTCGACGGCAACATGTATCCGAACATGTAGTTGATGTAGTTCTCGCATTGATAGAGATTGACGTAGTCCTCTTCCCTGTATTTGAGAATGGCGACTTTGTCCGGCATATTGAACGACTGATAGAGCTCGATCGCTTCGGTGAGTGGTACGCGTTTTCTTTCGATCTTGTAATCGGCGGCGATGAGCCGGTCGACTTCTTCTCTTAATTTTTCGATGATCCGTGCGTTCAATGACCCGTCGAGCCCTTCGACGACCGAAAGAATCGAGCGTGAGATGCTGTAATTGAACTGCACTTTCGCTTTCGGATAGAGACGATGCAGGGCCATCGCAATCACGTATCGGAGCGTGGACTCATAGATCCGGATGGCGTCGCTGTTGGTGGCGTTCAAAAAGGTAATCTTCGAATCCTTGTGGATCGAGTAGGTCAGTTCGCGCAAACGTCCGTTGACGGTTGCCGCGAGCGCGTCCCTACGATCGGAATCACGGGCGATTTCGAGCAACGTTTTCGGTTCATCGAATGTTTTCGTCTGATCTTCAATTGTGAGATTCACGTTTGATCACTCCTCATTGTCATCGTCAAAGAGATCGAGACTGCTCAGACGGATGCGCTTGTGGTTGCTGATGACGGTCTCTTCCTTGACGGCACTGTCTTTCGATTTCCGCTTTGATGTTCGATGCGACTTGATCGGTTTCGGTTTCGTCGGTACTTTCGTATCGTCTTTCGAATCGGCGATCACCAGGAACTGCGCTTCGCCCGACTTCTTCTCATCCAACATCTTTTTACCGAACTTGTTGCCGGAATACTTGAAGTCCGATACGTTGCACTTGAGGCTTTCCCGTTCACTGACGATCAGAGCCTCGACGTTTTCCTTTTGTTGTGCCCGTGTCAGTTTGCTGCCGGCGACGATGTAGTGTGGGTTCGTTTTCAAGTGATCGACGATGAGTATTCCCCGTCTGCTTCGACTGTAGAGCGGTATTTCACCGACAACATCCTTGATGATATGACCACGGACCGTCAACATGACGATGTCATCGTTCGCTGATGCGTAAAACGCTTCGGCAACGGCATCTTCCTTGGATAACGCCATACTCTTCACGCCGCCTGCCTGCAGGCCATAGGCGGGGAGTTCCTCACTCTTGAACCGAAGGACATAGCCGTTTTTGGAAAGAGCGATGATGAAGTCCTTTGCGTGCTCATCGACGGAGACGAGTTCATCGCCTGCGCCAAGACGCATGGCACGCAGAGGCTTGTTGTAGCGTGAAACGTTGAAATCGGAGAGAACCGATTGTTTCATCGACCCCTGAGCGGTCGTCAGCAGGAGATATTCCTGGTCGTTGAAATAACGAATGGCAAGCACCTTCACGATGCGTTCGTTCTGTTCGATCGGTACGATATTGTTGATGAACGTACCGAGATCCTTCCATTTCTGCTCATCGATCTTGAATACCGGAAGATAGATGTAGTTCCCGAGGTTCGTGAAGATGAGCATCGTATCGGTCGTCTGAACTTCCTTTTCGAAGATCAGTGCGTCATCGGTCTTCAACCCGACGGACTGGGATGCCTGATAGCTTCGCGTGCTGGCACGCTTGACATAACCGTCTTTGGATATGCCGATGATGACGCGTTCGTCGCTGATCAGTTCCTTCTGGTCGACTTTGATCGTTTCGATTTCCGATTCGATTTCGGTTCGCCGATCATCGGCCAGCGCATCGGAAACACGGACGAGTTCACTCTTGATGACGCGTCTGAGCGCACTCTCATTGGAAAGAATGCGTTTGAGCGCCTTGATTTTCTTGGAAAGCGCATCGTTTTCTTCCATCAGGGCCTGAATGTCCGTATTGGACAGACGATAGAGCTGCAGCATCACGATCGCTTCGGCTTGCATTTCCGTGAACTGGAAGGCTTCGATAATGTTCTCTTTGGCATTTTTCTTGTTGTTCGAAGCCCGAATGATACGGATGATCTCTTCGACGACGGAGACCATCTTGATCAGACCCTCGACGATGTGCTGTCTCTTGGTCGCTTTTTCGAGCTCATAATTGGATCGGTTGGTAATCACGTCCCGCTGATGGTCGACATAGGCCTTGAGGATGGGAATGACGCCTACCTGAACGGGGCGATGATTGAGAATGGCGACCATATTGTAGTTGAAAGCGACTTGCAGATC
>JAGYNT010000184.1 GCA_018399615.1 Acholeplasmataceae bacterium | reverse complement strand
CAAAGCATGAGGGGAGGTCCCGCCGACTTCCCCCACATTTCTTAAAATATGATATGCACATGTTACAATGAACATATATGAAACGGAGGGAAATATGAAAAAACGAATCGAAGAACGTCATCTTGTCGGACCGAAAGGACGTATTTTCACGAAGATCGTCGGAGACGAAAAGAATATGGCTCCTTTGCTGGTCCTTCATGGTGGGCCCGGGGCTCCGCATGACTACCTCGAACCTCTGATGGAATTGGCCGATGACAGGCAAGTCATCTTTTACGACCAGCTCGGATGCGGGAAGAGCGACCGGCCCAAGGATTTTCATGATTGGGATCTGGATTTTTTCGTCGAAGAACTCGCGTTCGTAAGAAAAGAGCTCGCCTTGGACGAACTCCACATACTCGGTCAATCCTACGGGGCGATGCTTGGAATCGCCTATGCGCTCGAAAAAGGAGAAAGAGGCATCCGAAGCTTCGTGTTTTCGGGTCCGTGTCTATCTTCCAAACGATTCATCGACGATCAGCGGAAACACATCGAAAACCTGCCGGAAGACATAAGAAAAGCGATTCTCTCATCCGAAGAAAAAGGCACATACGACAGTCCGGCCTATCAGGACGCGATGATGGCGTTTTACCGGAAACACGTCTGTCGGATGGAAGAATGGCCGGAATGTCTCAATCGGGCAATGGAAAAAATGGGAGAAGACGTCTATCACACGATGTGGGGGCCGAGCGAGTTCACGCTCACGGGCAATCTGAAGGATGTCGATCTGACGGACCGGTTGAAAGAAATCGACGCACCGGTTCTTCTGACGTGCGGAAGTTTCGATGAAGCGACACCGGACACGACCGCCTTTTACCTTGAACGATTCAAGAATGCCCGGATGGTCATTTTCGAAGACGCCTCGCACGAACACCACTTGGAAGAAGAAGATTCCTATCTCGAGATCGTCAAGACGTTTTTAAGAGACATGGATTGATGATCCGTGATCGAGCGGTCTTCCGTCGAGGATCGCTTTTTTCAGTCTGTCACCTTGATAGACGAGCGTGAG
>JAGYNT010000183.1 GCA_018399615.1 Acholeplasmataceae bacterium | reverse complement strand
CATGGTATCCTCGGAAATGCCCGAACTACTCGGTGTCAGCCACCGTATCGCGGTTATGAGCAACGGCCGGCTTGCCGGAATCGTCAACAGCAAAGAAGCAACGCAGGAAGATGTCTTCAGACTCGCTGCCAAATACTTGTAGGAGATCAATTATGAACACGAATCGTTTAGAAAGCTACGGACCGGTCAAACGCATGTTCTACTATATCTATCACTATACGTTGGGTATGGTCTTTCTGCTTTTGGGATATGTCGTCCACATCCTGGTTCGAGGCATAACGCTGGGTTTCAGATACTATGGAAAGTTCAGGCGGTCCGCTTTTTGGTACAAGGACTTCGACAGTGAAGCGTTGGAAGCCGAACAAGAGGCGAAAGCGACTTGGTTTCGTCGTGTTTGGGAAAGACGACAGCGAAAGGTCAAGGTCAAGATCGACAAATACCTGGTCTGGGAAGACAAGGATACGAAGGAATTCCTCGTCAACAACGCGATCTATCTCGTCATCGTCGCTTTGATCATTTTCGTAATCATCCAATCTCCATCTTTCCTCAGCGTACGTGTCTTCAAGAATATTTTGACACAGTCCTCGGTAAGACTCATTCTGGCGTTCGGTGTCGGGGGCATCATCATTTTACAAGGGACCGACCTTTCGCTCGGTCGCAGTGTCGGTTTCGCGGCGATCATTTCCGCTTCATTGTTGCAGGCACAGACGTATTCGAGCAGGTTCTATCCCGATCTTCCGGACATTCCTCTGATCGTTCCGCTTCTCATCGCGATGATCGTCAGCGGATTCTTCAGTGCGATCAACGGGTTTGTCGTATCGGTATTCAAGATACACCCGTTTCTCGCGACACTCGGAGCGAGCGTGGCGCTCTACGGTATTCTTTCGATGTATTTCGCCTCCGGGGCACCCGGTCCCCAACCGATCGGCGGATTCGACAGTCGCTATACCAATTTCGTCGTCGGACAGGTTGAACTGTTCGGGATGGAAATCCCCCACCTGATCATCTACGCCATGATCATGACCGTCGTCATCTGGATCGTCTG
>JAGYNT010000182.1 GCA_018399615.1 Acholeplasmataceae bacterium | reverse complement strand
TGCAGATCTCAAAGCTCGATTCGGGCGATATCGTGCAATCCGATACGACCTTCAATCTCGCCGAACAGATCCGCAAGACCATACAGTTCATGCAGCTGCAATGGGAAGGCAAGCACCATGAGTTGGTGCTTGCCTTGGATGAGATCCGCATCGAAAGCAATCAGGAGCTGCTCGATCAGGCTTTGAAAAATCTGTTTGAAAATGCCGTCAAGTTCACGCCGGAATATGGAAAGATCGAATGGATACTCAAAGATCAAACCGATCATGTCCATATCGAATTGACCAATCACGGTGTCGGCGTGAATTCCGAGGAAGCCGAACACATCTTCGATCTGTTCTATTCGACGAAAGAGATGGAACATCACGGTTTCGGTGTCGGTCTCTCGATTGTCAGGAAGATCATCGACAAATTGAATGGGACGATCACACTCGATTCCCAAAAGGGTTCATACTTCTCGATCCGAATTGAAATCCCCAAGAAAAGGGACACGTAAAACACGATTTGCCTTGATTCTTTTCGTGGTATAATGAAATCGGTCAAAACATGAAAACGAGTTTTCACATCGTTTATCCAGTTCTTTTTTAGGGATGTTCGGGTTTTTTCTGTGTACACTTGAATGCCCGTCTTCTTTGAAGTATCGTCGAAGACCGATTCATAATCACGGAAAGGGTTTTGGTTCAGCATGATCATTGCGCACACTGTCATCTATCTTGTCATTTTGATCGTTCTCTATCCGTTTGTTTTCGGCAAACACAAGGGGTATTCCGGAAAAGAAAAATGGATTATCGAGCGAACGGAGTCTTCGCGTTCGACCCATACGAATCAGATCGGCAAGTCGCATAAGAGGATTCTAATTTTTCATGCGAGTGTTAAGATTTTTTTTGTACTCGCCTTTTTCATCGGGTCGAGCGTCTATCGTTACGTCTTTCTCCCCGAAGGGTATGCGTATCTGACTTTGAACAGACAGAATTGGGGTCCGATCGTCTTGATGATCCTTTTGATCAGCATGATCGGCCTGCTCATCTATCCGCTTCACTCGAAAACATATCTTGTG
>JAGYNT010000181.1 GCA_018399615.1 Acholeplasmataceae bacterium | reverse complement strand
GTGCGTCAGAACAAACACTTCCCTGATCTGACTGACCTCGTCTGTAGTTAGATTCCATACGGTGAAACCTTTCCAGTTGATACCCTTCTCTTCGTCATAGCCGTCGATTAAAAGGTCGATGTTCGAGTACGAGAAGTAGAAGAATTGCTCTTCATTGTAGGTGTAATAGTACCCGTGATGAACGTCTTCCAGGAAGCTTATGTCTTCGAGGAACATCGTGATTTCATAGGAAATCTCATTATAGAGCACGACAAAATCGACCGCCCTGGTCTCGGTGTTGATATTGGCGATCGTGAGGATCCCCATGGTTTCATCGACAGCATCGACCAGGTTGCCAGCTGTGGCCGGAAGGTCGTCGATGGTCGCGGCCGATTCCGTGCTCACTGTATACCAATAGAGCTTGACCGAGTCGCCTTGATCGAGTCGATAGAGCAACCGATCGTCCTGGTCATAGAAGGCAAAGGACCTTTCTTCTGGTGACCCTTCTGTGTTCAAGACCAGGTCATCGACGATGCCATCGAAAGCGACCGATTCAACGCCATCAGATAGCTCGTGGATTTTAAAATAATTGTAGGTCGATGAATCCGGGTTCGAGATCGTTTCATCAACAAATGTAGTCGATGCGTTCGATCCGTTGATGTACGCTGTGTTGAATGTGAAATGATTGGCCGAGTTCGTTTCTTGATATGTAAATCCAGTACCCGATTCGAACGATTTCACATACCTCAAATACACATAGGCGCGATCGAGTGACTCTGTGTGCCAAAGACCCGTTTCACCCTCTCCAGGGTCAGGAACTAAAGCGGCATAGGTTTTTGTTGCGGATGTCACGATCATGAAGATCGCGAACAGGATGATCAGAATGACTTTTTTCATTATCTCTTACCTCTTTTCTTTTTGCTGAAAAAGACAGCTTGAATGGTGAGCGGAATCAACATGATGGCACTATAGACCGTCTGAAGGATCAAAACGATGAAACCGAACAGAACGATCGCGATCGTGGCCAAGACTTTTTGCATGTCATCTCCTCCGCTTCTTACCCTTATTGATCGTGTATGTTAGGAAAGT
>JAGYNT010000180.1 GCA_018399615.1 Acholeplasmataceae bacterium | reverse complement strand
GGATTGTTTTCAAGACGGCAACACGTTGATCCATACACGTCAAGCAGACACATGAATCGCCACAGACACGTGGCTCAGTTTGACCGAAATCTTCAATGAAACCCCGACTTCATATCGCTTTATGGAGTCAAACCGAAGGAGGAAATCATGTCAAGTTTCAAGAATCTGAGAATTGTCGATAACTTCTATCAGACGAGCAGTTATTTTCCCATGCCCACCATTTTGGTAAGCACGATCGATGATCACGGAAACACGAGCTTGGGAGCCTATAGCTTGTGTTTCCCCTATTATGTCGCAGGCAAATCATACTATGCGATGATTTTGGAATGTCGAAACAGTTCGAATACCGCTCAAAACATTCTGAAAAGAGGGAAAGCGGCACTCAATTTTTTGCCACACCATAAGAAGTATTTCAAAGAGACGGTCAGACTCGGATATCCCGGAGATTCCTCTGAAGAAAAAATGGCAAAAACGAATCTGCATCTCGAAGAAGGATTGGCCGGACTCGAAGATCAGTCGATCAGACCGAGGGTTGTCACGGAAGCCTTTCAGGTTTTCGAATGCACGTGGGTGAGCGAACTCGAACGCGGCTATGAAAGTCAACCGGGACAACTCGAAGGATACGAACCGCCCTATAAGGACTTCAACGGCATTACCAGCAAGTTCGGAGCGCATTTCATCCTTAAAATCGACAAGATCATCATGAAGGAAAAGTATCATCAAGCGATCATCGATGGTGTGAAAGCGAAATCTTTTCCCAGGATCCCGGTCGATTATGGGTATCGGGATAACACGCATTTCTGGTATACGGCTTCAACCAGATACATGAGCGAACCCATTCCGACAGCGAAAGGAATGGATATATCAACCGTGAGATTCGCGGCGGATCGGACGGATCCGAATATCAGGTTCACCGATGACGCATGTGAACGACTCGTCAAAGTACCGAGGATCTTCTTGAAAGCTGCGCTTGAGAGTTGTGCGAAATGGGCGAGAGAAAACGAGATTACCGAGATCACCGCAAAAGAAATGGATATCATCAATGACAAAAGGAACAAGGAAAAGAAGTCCTAGTAAAGGATCGAGCAGGTAGTCCCCTTCACGATTTGTTAGGATTCACGACTTTTTCCATGATGACCTGAGTCAACTTGGTCGCGAACAGACATGAGAACC
>JAGYNT010000018.1 GCA_018399615.1 Acholeplasmataceae bacterium | reverse complement strand
CGATCTCGTTTTATTTCAAGCAAGGATTCCGGTTCATCGGTGTCGATATCATGTCCTATACCAATCAGGATGTCAAGAAAAAAGAAGTAAGACTGGAAATGGGACTATACGTGTAAAAGAGCCACGCTTGCGCGTAGCTCGTTTTTCTATGTGTGTGTTGCGGACCGCAGCGATGTGATGTAGTGACAGATGAATGAAGAGAAATCAATGGAAAAGTCCTTTTCAATAAGCTCGGTGAATTTTCTGATCTTGTTCTGATTGCTCTCAAACTGCAATATATTGTAACAGTGAAACAACATATCATCGGATTTCGCTTGATGACCGAGATTTCGGTTTGCCAGAGCACTGTAGTAGTAGAAATAGTCCGTAAGGAAGTAGGATTTTGTGACACGACTTCGTTTGATGGCGAGGTCACAATACTGTATGACGCTTCTGTCATCGGACATCATACCGGAATATTTGGCCAACCGAAACAGAATCAAGGGATAGATCCGATCATTACCTCCGCTGATCACGACGGATGAGTCGATCAGATAGGATTTGAGTTTATCGGCAATTCTGATGCGATCGTTATCATCCAGAAGGTCGAGCAACGAACTCAAAATGAGCATTTCGACCGATGTGATGATCAATTGATCCAGAATTTTGGGGTAGTCGATCAGTTTTATGTTTTGTAATGCGGCGTATTCTTTCGATATGGTGCTGGTGAGGTATTCGTGGATGATGACACTGTGCTGGTAGAGTAGTTTATTGGTCTGATCAATGATATGTTCAAGCGGGATTTCCTTTAGTTTGGCCCTGAACTCGCGATGAGCCATGTTTACTGCGAGATTGTAAAGATCGTTGATCGTATTGGTTTCTTCGACTTTCGCAATCTCGAATTCTCTGAGAAGATTATTCGTTTTTATGCCGATTCGTTCAGAAAGCTGGTGGATGATTTGAAAAGGAATATCCGATTCTCCATTGAGATATCGACGATACTGTCGCAGGGAAACGATGTCGAATGTGAATTTATCTTGGGAGATACCGCGTGCGGAACGCAGCCGCTCCAAGTATGTGCAAAGCTCTCTGGATTTCATTTTTTTCACCTTTTTGTACGAATGGGACATATACGCCCTATTGATCCCGCCCTAATTGTCATACAATTAGGGCAAAGGGAGGCGTAGCCATGAAAAAATTATTCGTTGTCATTCTGTTTGTCGTTGGGTTGTTCTTCATCGGTATCAGCATTTCCGCTGATGGAACAAACGTTGATCATTTAGGTTCTAAACTTGATTATGAGGATTCGGGCTTTCCCGAGTGGATCGAGTTGGACTATGAGGATTCGGGCTTTCCCGAGTGGATCGAGTTGGACTATGAGGACTCAGGTTTTCCCGAGTGGATCGAGCTGGACTATAGACTGTGTTTCCCGAGTGGTCGACAGAATTACTTTGCTAAAACCAGATTTACCTCACCTTGCGCAACATAAATACGATTGGCACGCAGGAAAACTGTTCCGTAGGGGCTTTTGGTATCAGCATGGAGTGAATTTTTCGGTGGCTTCATCAAGGAAAATGCCACATCCGCTTTCTTCGCCGCGCAAAAACGATGATTCACACGTAATCATACGACGTTTCATGAATTGAATCGGCAAAACGATCTGACGACACCACAAACAATCCTTTTGAGCGTATCTTAGCCAAGGTTCACTCTAAACGATCGTTTTTTGTTTTTTTTTGATTGATCGTTGATCAGGGTCGGTATATCTGTAGCTCAGACCGAGTGAATATGGTAAGATAATTTTTGAAAAGAAAGGATGATATCCAGATGGTTCGCAGACTATTGAAGATACTCAAACTGATAACAGTCATATTGTTGGTCATATTCAGTCTAATCCTCATTGTATTTACGAGAATCGACCTAGCGGTTGAACGTCTGGAAGATGATTATTTTACGGATCATTCAGCCTATTTGAACGTCAATATTCCCGATCTCGACGGGAATCAACTCGACATCAAGGTGCATTACCAGGATTATGGTAATGCCGAATACCCGGTTGTGGTTCTTTTGCACGGCGCTTTTTCCTCCTCGCATACGTTCATTTCATGGGCGGACCGACTGACCGAAACGGGATATCGTGTTCTCATGATTGACTTGCCTTATCATGGTCTATCCGGTGGTTTTCATGATCAGATCACATCCTTGAGACGATCTGCCGCCGTAGTAAAGAGCGTAATCGATCATCTTGACATTGAGACCGTAGCCATCGGCGGAAACTCGATGGGCGGTGGTGTCAGTTGGTATTTCACGAGTGAATATGCCGGAAAAGACGGTTTTTCGGTATCGCATCTCGTCCTGATCGATGCCGTTCATCCGGAAATGAGTTATGAGGATGGCCGCGAACAGTTGCCGGGTATCATGACGACCAAACTCATATCCGGAATCGTCAGTCAGATGACTCCGAAGTTTTTGTTGAAGTTCGTGCTCGATGGTGTTTACGGATCGGATCACGAACCTGATCCGGATACCGTTACACGTTACTACGAACTGTTGCGACGTCCCGGAAATCGGCAATCGATACTTAGAAACACACAAGAGGAAGAAGAGGGCATAAGCGGTGTCGAACGTCTTGAGATGATCAAAAATGCGGGTATTCCAACACTTGTTCTCTGGGGTGAAGAGGATACGTGGGTCGATCCCGAATATGCGATCGCATTCAAAGAGTCACTCGATCTCGCTGATGGAAACGTCATCGTCTATTCAGGACTGGGCCATGTTCCCATGGAAGAGGCACCCGAACGGACAGTCGTGGATCTGATCGAGTTTCTGGCACGATAGATCCATAAAAAAGCGCCTGATCAGGCGCTTTATATATGCTTGAGAAATAAGAATCATTCTCGTGGAATGTCAAACGTCGATGTAGACTTTGCCATCCTTGATCTCGGTAGGATAGCTCACGGTGTCTTTCGTTGGAAACTTAACGAATAGGATCTTTGCCCGGTCGATGACTTTTCCATTTGTGAAATCGATCTTTGCGTTATGTTTCGGACATACGATCGTATTGTTCTCGATTTCTCCATTTGCGAGGGACGCTCCCATATGCGGGCAGCGATCACTGATCGCGTAAACGTTATCTTCCTTGTAAATGAGTAAGATCGCGGTTTTGTCAAAAACGACGCGATGCTTCACTTCCTTTTTCAATGTTTCCAGATCTATGGCATAGTGTTTCACGAAACACACCTCCTATATCGATCAGTATACTATAATGTATGGCTCATTTCCACAAAAACCTACAATTTGAAGTTTCTTGTTGTGGAAACGGCCTTTTTCCATCCCTCAATGTATCGTTTGCGTGTCGAATCCTTGAGGGAGGGTACAAAGCGTTTTTGCAGCTTCCAAGACTCTCTGATCTCATCTTTCGAGTGCCAGAATCCGGTCGACAATCCAGCGAGATATGCCGCTCCGAGTGCCGTTGTTTCCAAGATGGAGGGACGCTCGACTTCCAGATTGAGAATATCCGATTGGAACTGCATGAGAAATTGATTGGTCGTTGCCCCACCGTCGACCTTGAAGGATCTGATGGGGAGTTTCGTATCTTCTTCCATGGCTCTGAGCACGTCCATTGACTGGTAGCATATCGCCTCAAGCACGGCTCTGGCGAAGTGCTCTTTTGTTGTTCCCCGCGTAATTCCGAAGATTGCCCCTCTGGCATCGGAATCCCAATATGGTGTTCCGAGACCGACAAACGCCGGTACGATATAAACGCCCTCATTGGAGGAGAGACTCTGCGCCAGCGGTTCGGTTTCCGCAGCGGTTTCGATGATGTTCAAGCCGTCTCTGAGCCACTGGACCGAAGATCCTCCGACAAAAATGCTGCCCTCAAGGGCATAATTGATCTCATCACCGACGCTGCAGGCGAGCGTTGTCAAAAGCCCGTGTTCGGAAGCGATCGGTTCGCTTCCGGTGTTCATCAACATGAAACATCCGGTACCGTATGTGTTTTTGACACTTCCCTTTTCAAAGCATGCCTGACCGAATAGTGCGGCCTGCTGATCGCCGGCGATCCCGCTGATCGGCACTTGAAAGCCAAAGAAGTGATAGGGTACCGTATAGCCGTGGATTTCGGATGAGGCGTTCACTTTCGGCAACATCGAAGGATCGACACCGAGAATCGCGCATAACTCGTCATCCCAGGCTCTCGTGTGTATGTTGAAAAGGAGCGTTCGGCTTGCGTTCGTATGGTCTGTGACGTGATCGCCACCGGTCAGTTTGTAAACGAGCCATGAGTCGATCGTTCCGAACATCAGGCATTTGTTTTCCGCCTTTTTTCGAGCACCCTCGACGTTGTCCAAAATCCACTTGATCTTCGTTCCGGAAAAATAGGCGTCGATCATAAGACCGGTCTTCTTTCGGAAAAGGGGCTCGTATCCGTCTTTTTTCAGGTTTTCACAGATATCGCTCGACTGTCGTGATTGCCATACGATGGCCGGATGGATGGGTTGTCCGCTGTTTTTATCCCATACGACGGTTGTTTCACGCTGATTGGTTATGCCGATCGCGTGAATGCTTTCCGGTTTGATGTTTTTCAGCTCGAGTGCTCGCGCCATCGTTGAGAGGACACTCAACCAGATCTCGTTCGGGTCGTGTTCGACCCAACCCGGTTGAGGGTAGTATTGTTTGATTTCACGTTGTGCCTGCGAGACGATGTTGCCTTCATGATCGAAGATGATCGTGCGCGTACTCGTCGTTCCTTGGTCGATCGCCATAATGTATCGGTTCACTTGAGTCACTTCCTTTCACTACTATTGTACTCGAAAACGACGTCTTTTGTAGCAATCAGATCGATTCCGGAGTCCAAAATGTTTTTGCAGATGACATCTCCGACGTGCGTCGTGCTCTCGATTTTCAGAGAACTGATGCGTTTCATGGCCGGGAAAACGAGTTCCTTGGGAATCGGCTCGGCCGATTTCACGCTTATGCGTGGAATGCGTTCATGCGTCGTGCGAACGGTTGTCGTAAGAACACGAGTGGGGTTGGTCACCTCTTTGATCGCGTAGGCGATGCCGCGCGGGCAACGGTTCCCCGTGACGTTCTTGTTTTCATCGATCTCAAGGTGACAACCGACCGGACACATGATGCAGATCATTTCTTTCATGACTTGATTACCTCCATCGTCAGCATGATCGGGTCCATGCCATCTATCTCATCGGGTCT
The DNA here is from genome assembly GCA_018399615.1 of Acholeplasmataceae bacterium. Taxonomy (GTDB): domain Bacteria; phylum Bacillota_I; class Bacilli_A; order Acholeplasmatales; family Acholeplasmataceae; genus RECG01. The sequence goes on along the minus strand of JAGYNT010000018.1, from coordinate 13,279 downwards.
GATCTCGATCTTTTCCATCTCGGCAGGCGCGATGAACTTCGCTTTCTTTTCTTTGATGAGTTTGTCGTTCTGATAGATACGAAAGACGCCGATTTCCGCTTTGGCGGTCGTTCGAAAGGCCAGTTCGAACGGCTTGTCGAAACGGTTGAAGTCGATGACTTGCGGGACGACATAGCGAATGTGGTCACCGAGAATCACTTCTTTTTCATCACGTTTTTCATCGGATTTCTGTTCCAGGTAATCCCGCGCGCACGCTCCGGCCTTTTCGCTTTCTTTCGTGACGTAGTCCACGAGGTCATGCACGTGAAGGGCGTTGCCGCACACGAACAGTCCGGGAACACTCGACTCATAGAACTGATTGACGACGGCACTTCGGGTCAGTGCGCTATACGTGAACGACAGAGAGTCGAAGAGGGAAACGTCCGGAATCAATCCGATCGACAGCAACAGCGTATCGACTTCGAAACGTTTTTTTGTCCCCTCGATAAAGCGCCCTTTGTCATCGAGCGCTTGAATCGTGACGGCTTTCAAAGCGTCTTTTCCTTCGATATCGACGACCGTATGCGACAAATACAAGGGAATATCGAAATCATGAAGACATTGGACGACATTCCGCGTCAGTCCGTTCGAATAGGGCATGAGTTCGGCGACGCCGAGCACAGCGGCTCCTTCGAGTGTCATTCTTCGGGCCATGATCAGTCCGATGTCTCCGCTTCCGAGAATGAAGACGCGTTCTCCGACGAGATATCCGTCGATGTTGAGGTAACGTTGTGCACTGCCGGCCGGCATGATGCCCTTAGGGCGTTCACCGGGAAGAGAAACGGAGCCTCTCGTCCTTTCGTAACAACCGGTCGACAGGATGACGGCCTTGCTGCGTATGGTCTGAATGCCATCGGTATCATTGGTCACGGTAATCGAGAAATCATCGTTTTTTTCAACGTCGATCACGGTCGTATCGAGCAGGTAATCGATTCCTTGATCGAGAAAAGACCTGATGAAGCGCGTGGCGTATTCCGGTCCGGTAAGTTCCTCTTTGAATACGTGAAGACCGAAACCGTTGTGAATGCACTGGTTGAGTATGCCTCCAAGTACGTGTTCACGTTCGATGACGATTATCTTGTGATTGTCCTTGTGGGCTTTGAGAGCTGCAGCGAGTCCTGCCGCACCTCCACCGATGATCGTGAGGTCGACATTCATGATTTCACCTTCGTTTCCCGTAACAGAATGGGTGTGTTCTTACCATAGTAATCGACGTTCGTCTTCGATTTCTTCGTTTCCCGAGCGATGATTTTGAGCACTTCGTGTTCACAATAACCGCCCTGGCATAGTCCGCTTCCCGCCCGTGCCCTCTTTTTGATGCCTTTGATCGTATCGCTTCCGAGTGGACCTTTGATCGCTTCGACGATCTCGGCTTCGGTGATCTTTTCACACTTGCAGACGAGACGGCCGTAACGGGGGTCTTTTTCGAACAACGCCTTTTTTTCCTTGTCGTTCAGTTTGTGATAGGTCAGACGTTTCTTTCGGTAAGGATTGAAGTCGGTTTTTCTTGTAAGCGCGTAAGTGTCCTTGATCAGATCGACCAGGTAAGTCGCGATTGCCGGTGCGGCGGTCAACCCGGGAGAATCGATTCCGGCGACGTGGTAGAAGCGTGGGTGCTGCGTCGATTCTTTGATGTAGAAATCGTGATAGTCGCTCGTCGCCCGAATGCCCGAAAAGCTTCGAATGGTCCTGTCATAAGGAATGTTTCGGGCGAGTGCGGCGACATCTTTTTTTATGGTCGCAATGCCTTCCTGTGTCGTCTTCACGTTTTCCTTGTCGTCGACGAATACGCTCGTCGGACCCAAAAGGATGTTTCCGTGGATCTGAGGTGTCAACAAAACGCCTTTCCCCTTGTCGGTCGGAACCGGATAGATGACGTGGTTGATCCACCCTTTGACGCGACGGTCCAAGACGATGTATTCCCCTTTTCGAGGTGTGATTCGCAACGGTGTTTCTGTTTCGATGAAAGAAGCGATGTCATCTGAAAAGACCCCGGCCGCATTGATGATGAAACGGGATTCAAAGGTGTCCCGGTTGTTGACTTCGACGACGTAGGCACCATCGCTTTCTGTGATCTTCGTGACTTCGCTGTTCAAACGGATCTCGGCACCGTTTTCAATCGCGTTTTCCATGGCGGCGAACGCGACTTCCCAAGGATACGTGACGCGTGTCGTAGGAAGAGAGAGAGCCTTTGTGATCGTCTCGTGAAGATTCGGTTCTATTTCTCGGGCACGTTCTCCGGAGATGATTTCTGCTCGTGATACGCCGTTTTCACGTGCTCTTGACAAAAGGTCCGACAGGACGTGTTCTTCAAAAGCATCGTGGGCAACGACGTATGCTCCGGTATTCAGAATGGGAATATCGAGTTCCTTTTCAAGCGTTTCATAAAGACGGTTTCCGGTTACGGAGAGTTTCGCCTTGAGCGTCCCCGGTTTCGGGTCGTGGCCCGAATGAATGATCGCGCTGTTCGCGATGGTCTGATGGTTCGCGACATCGCTTTCCTTTTCGAGCACGAGGACTTTGCCTTCGTGGCGACTGAGTTCGCGGGCGATCATGGTGCCGACGATTCCGGCGCCGATTACGATATGGTCATACATGTTTTCACCTTCCTAATCGATTAAAAAGAGAAAAACGATACGTCGCTTTTCTCTTTCTCTTGGTCTCTCGAATGAATTAAGTTGTTTTTACCAGAAATCGGGATTGCTCGTTGTTATGGCGAGCGCACCGGCGTTCAGATATTTCTCGATTTCCGCTTTCGTTTCGATCAATCCTCCGAGAAGAACGTGCGTGTCAAGACTGTTCTTGATCGCGGGGATGAACTTGAAGCCGATTGCGGGAAGCACTTCGATGAATCTGGGTTTGATTCGTCGGGCGATGTCGATGCTCTGTTCCAAAGAAATCGAGTCTTTCAGAAAGAAACGGAAGATGCCGATGACTTTGCGTTTGTGGCACGTTTCGATCACCTTGGGTTTGCTCGATATGATTCCATCGACACCAAGTACCTGGATCAGGTAGATCGCTCCGAATTCATCGGCGGACAGACCCTTGATCAATTCGGAATGAATGAGCACTTTTTTGTTTTTCGCACGCATGGCCGATACGAGTTCTTCGAGTTGTGCGAGTTGGAAATTCATCAGGATACCATAGGTCATGGGGAGTTCAAGGAAACGCTTGAAGTCCCGATGGTTGCTGATGGCCGGAATGATGGGTTGGTGTTCGAGCATGGACGATACTCCTTGCTGTCGCCTCAAAACAAGAAGCAAAGTAAAAGTTGCGGATCGCACGCTTTTTACTTTGCTCTATGATCTCTTGGCAACGATTAAGTTCATCTACAGTATAGCACGAAGAAACGCGAAATGTCAATGGAGAAAGGCGTTTGGCCAAAGCGGGAACATATTGTTCTGGTGCACGAGTCAACGATTTTTTCCGGTCAAAACGGGCTTTGCATCGCATCGATCTCATCTCTTCCAAAAAGAACATGCACATGCTCGGTTGGCGGCAATTCAGCTCGGTTCGTTTTGTCTGATCGGCTTTTTCGAGTTACCTTGAAAGCGGCCCATGGATGAGCGTTCGAACGCGGATTCCAAAAGGTGAGCTCGCCGTTTTCATCAGAATCGCCGATACCGATGATGAAGACGGCATGCTCCGTCTCAACGAGGTTTTGTTTGCTTTGCCAAACCCGATCACATCCTTTCCCAAGATCCATCTCGGGCCATTATAAGGAAAACAACCGGAAGTCAAGGGCGTATGGCCGGTCTAGGAATCATTGGGCAGCGTGATGTTCAGGATATCCTCGGCCGGAATCGTTTCCTTGGTTGAGAGCGTAATGCGTCTGTAAACGAAGTCGAGTCTTTCAATCGTCGCGTATGTCGTGATCAGATAGCCCTTTTTGTAATAGAGACATTCGATTTCAAGATGGTTTTCATAGGCGTTTTGCACGTTGCGGTTGAGCGTATCGAGGTCATCATCGGACAAAATCGGTTTCGCGCGTTTTTTCAGCCGATGTTTCATCTCCTGAAGCATCGAATGGTAACCGACGAGCGAATCGAAAGGAGCCCATTTGATGATGCCGCGATCGCGGTAGACTTCAGGCATTGTGGCCACCGATCCTCTCATTGCGCGCTTTGACCGTCGAGGATTCGAGTTCGCTCGAGGCGCGATTGATGACGTTCTTTCCGTGCGTCTCCTTGATCCGGTCGATCGTGCTGAAAAGACGTTCTTCTTTCAGGATTGCCTCCGCATCCTCGAAGAGACTGTACGGGTAGTAACGACGTTTTTCAAGGTTCGTGACGGAAACGTGAATGCGGCGGATCGGATCGCCCTCGTAGTTGGCCTTGAAGAGGTGAAGACAAAGGTCGCAGATCGCTTTTTCGTTCGCGGTCGGATGCTCGATCGTGATCTGCCTTGAAAAACCGCCACCGACGCTCTTGCTGTAACCGATACCCAAGGCGATCGTTTTCGCGCCGACGCGGTTGTGACGCAGACGACGACAGACGTCATCGACCATTTCGAGCATGATCTGGAAGATATCCGGAACGTAGTAGTCGTGAAAAAGGGTTTGCCCGATGCCATAGCTTTTACGCCCCGGTTTCATCTTCAGGCGATCCTGGATCAGACTCATGTCGATGCCGTGGGTGTGGAAGTAGAGCTCTTCACCGAGGATTCCGAATCGTTTTTTGAGTTTCAATCGATCATAGTGCGCGATATCACCGACACGATAAAGACCGAGCGCATTCAGATTGCGCTGCATATTGTGTCCGATTCCCCACATTTCCGATAAGGGAGTGACGGGCCACAATTTGTGTTCGATGTCTTCGTAACCCCATTTCGCGATAAAGTCGGGTGCTTTTTTCGATTCCAGGTCAAGGGCGAGTTTTGAAATCAGAAGATTGGGGCCGATGCCGCAGGTGGCATGTATTTTCGTTTCTTCGAGCACAGTCGAAAGAATCCTTTTCGCCAGTTCGAGATCGGTCATGCGATAGTAGTTCAAGTAGCTCGTCACGTCCAGAAAGGCCTCGTCGATCGAGTAGATGTGAAGGTCGTCTTCACTTATGAAACGCAAATAGATCTCGATGATTCGTGTTGAGAATTCAAGGTAGAGCGACATGCGTGGCTTGGCGAATATGATGGGCAGGTCCTCGGGGATTTCGTGGATACGACAACGACTCGGAAGCCCCTTGGCCTTGAGGTAGGGTGAGACCGCCAGGACGATCGAACCGCCGCCACGACCACGATCGGCGACGACAAGAGGTGTCTTGAAAGGGTCGAGACCGCGGACGGCGCATTCGACGGACGCGTAGAAGCTCTTGAGGTCGATGCACAGAATGTGTCGATGCAATTGATATTCCTTCACCCTTCTCACCTCGTTTTCCTGGTCCAATTATACCAATTATTTTTGGAAATGTAAGGGTAAAAAAGAGCGTTTAGAATGAAAGTAATTACCACGTTTTATTTCATGTGTTTTCAGTTTTGGCACCATGAAAAAGATCGGATGCACTTTGCATCCGATCTCATATGCGATCGTGTGATCAGGTATGTGATATCATCCGGTTTTCCGGTTTGCACCAGAGATACTCATAAGGGCTGAGCTCGATTTCCTGGTCGTAGAGTCCGAATTTCCGTCCTTGCGTCACGTCCAGATAGTGCGCATTCGTCCACTGTTGCCTGAGATAGTCCATCCGGATCGTCTGGGCCTGTTCGCTGAAATTGAAGAGTGCGAAGAATGTCTGGTTGCGGTAGCGGCGAATCAGGCAGAGGACGTGCGGGTTGCCGAGATCGAGGGCGAACTGGGTCGCGTGTCCGCTGAGGAAGGGCAGTTTTTTACGCAAAGCGATCAAACGCTTGAGCTGTTGGAAAACGGCATACTCGAATGTTTCGGGCGTGTCGCGCTTTTTTGCCCGCTTCCAATCGAAGAAGGGACGGTGAACCCAGCGGCCATCGCTTTTCTTATCGTCGTGTTCGAGATAGCTGTGGTCATTGATCGTGGCGATCTCATCCCCGGAGTAAATCAGGGGGAACCCACGGTAGCTGAGAATCAGGGCGTTTGCGAGGTTGATGCGATCGATCGCGATCTTCTCTTTGAATCGTTCGTTGTTCCTGATCGCTTTTTCCAGACCGAGGAGGCTGGCGAGCGTCCCGTTCGTGCGTGCATCCTGATTGATCGGATTGTATTGGTAGTACTCTCCGGATGCGAACGTGCCGGGGAAATCGTTGTTATAGAACGTGATGAGAAACTGTTTGTGCTGATAGGGGTCGAGACCAAAGGAGCGGATGGCGTCCTCATTGAAACCCCAACCGATGTCGTCGTGGCAACGCAAATAGTTCATCCACGTGCTTTGACTGGGAATCTGATGCAAGTTGGTGTCGATCGTCAAAAGGCGGACGTCACGCGTAGCGAACGCGTTGTAGACATTGACCATGAGATTCGCGTTGTACATGACTTCACATTCGGGTTTTTGTTCGTTGCCGAAGTATTTGACGATCTCAACGGGTTCGACGATCGCTTCACCGAGAAGCGCGAGCGAAGGTGCGACGTCGTTGGCGATGACATTGAGCATGTGCAGCAGATCATGGATGGGATTCAGGTTTCGGCACGTCGTACCGATTTCTTTCCACATGAAGGGGATGGCGTCGAGACGGATCATGCTGATTCCGAGATTTGCCAAAAAGAGCAAATTGTCGATCATGCCGTTGAAGACTGCGGGGTTGGCGAAATTGAGGTCCCACTGATACTCGCTGAAGGACGTGAAGACGTAACGCTTGATCTCTTTGTAATATGTGAAATTGCCGGGATACTTCTCCGGCAGGACTTCCGGGACGGTTTCGTTGTAGGCATTGGGGATCCGGTCGTCTTCGTACATGATGAACATGTTCTGCATGTCCGGATCGCCCTTAAGTGCCTTTTGAGCCCAGACGTGCTCTTTGGCGACGTGGTTGATGACGTAGTCGATGCAGAGATCGATTCCGTTTCGCCGCATGATGTCGACGAGGAAGGCGAAATCATCCATTGTGCCGAAACGCTCGTCGATGTCGCGGTAGTCGACGACGGCGTAGCCGCCATCACGTTCACCGTTGCGTGATCTGAGAATGGGCATCAGATGGATGAAGTTGATACCGAGTTCCTTGAAATAGGGGATCTTTTTTTCCAGTGAGCGAAGATCCTTGGAGAAGAGGTCGACATAGAGTGTCATGCCGACGACCTGATTGCTCAAGTACCATTTTTTCTGTTTTTGATCCGTTGTTTTCAAAAAGGGATTTCGATTCGCCTTGGCGAGGTTGATCATGCGAACGAGTTCGTCGAAATGACGTTTCGTCTCATCCGACCGGCCGTAGAAATCGATATAGAGTTGTTTGAGTCTGTTCAATGTGTTCATGGGATCACCTGTCTTTGGTAGCTGCAATAAGATTATACATGAAATCGCGGTTTATGTAAACGTCCGATCAGGCAGTGAACTTCAGATATGACCGGGAGAAAGGTGTTTCCGTTTTCTGACCCGGCGCGTTCGAACCGTACCGTAGACACCGATCAGGATCATGACACTGCCGATGTAATGGTAGGTTTCAAGCGTCTCTTTGAGAAAGGTGACACCGGCAACGATCGCGACGATCGTGGCGAGGTTGGCATAGATGCTCGATACGTGTGCCGGCAAGTGTTTGAGTGAGACATTGACCAGGAAAAAACCGCCGAAAGAAGCGATAATCCCGAGATAGAGAATCGGACCGATCAGTTCGATATGCAGAAGGTTCGTGACATAATCGCTCATGCGCTGTTCATAGGCGAGTTGAACGAGATAGATCGCATTGAACGAAACGGCACCCGCGAGCATCATGAAATAGGTGAGTTGTTGGGGCTTCAACGTCTTTGAAGCGTCGCGGGAGGCGATGTTGAAAAGCGCAGCGGAAATGACGGCTCCGAGTAACAGAAAAAAGCCGGCCAGTTCGAAAGTCAAACCATCGCCGGCTTTCGATATCTGGATATAGAGCACACCGGACACACTCAGAATGATGAAAAACACTTGGATCAGGCGCGCTTTTTCTTTGAGCAAAACCGCGCTCATAATGGTTACGAAGATCGGGATCAGCGCGATCATCATGCCGGCTTCGCCGCTTGAAACGAGATTCAGACCGTAGGTTTCGAGCATAAAGTAGAGCACGGGCTGAAGAAGCGAGACGAAAATCAGTTTTCGAAGATCGAGATGATCGAGGCGAATTCGTATGATCTTGAGACGTCTGAGCAGTTCGAAGAAAAGAAAAGCGATTAAAAAACGGTATGCGATCACACCGACCGGCGTCGTATAGTCGAGTGCGATTTTCGAGAACATGAACGAAAATCCGAAGATGACGGAGAAAGCGATTCCCGCAAGGTGAATGTATTTTGGCATGGTTTGATTTCCTTTGTTCCTTTCGTTTTGATCCAGGGAATTATTCGACGTCCCGGTACGTGTTCAGGTAATCCGTGATCGTTTCGACGGGGATCGCATAGTATTCGACGTTGTCTTCGGATTCGCTATAGGCGAAATTCACACCGACGAGATCCAAGTTCGTGTTGATCAGCATGCCGCCACTCGAACCGGGTTTGATGGTGGCGTCGTGAACGATGCTGTCAAAGGAGAGTTCCACCGCATCTTCGATGGAAATCCGTTCGTAATCCATGACGGTTCCGAAAGTCACGGCGTTTTTTTGGAACTCGGGTTGACCGATCGCGATGACTTGGCTATGCGCTTCGGGGTTTTTCAAGGCCAGGGGGACGACGTGAAGGTCGATCTCGCTTTTGGCAAAATAAAGAATCGCGAGATCCAACGACTCGATCGCGCTGTTTCGATAAAGTTTGGCGTCATAGACGTTGCCTTGGAAGTCCTCGACTTCGAATGCACGTTTGTCGTGGTCGTCCTCGAAATCGATGACGTGATGGTTTGTCAACAGATAATAGAACGGGTCGTCATAGTGGAAAAGAACACCACTGCCGAATTGTGTTGATCCGAAGACTTTGGCATTCGTATAGCTCGTCGTGTAGATGGTCACATTCGCTTTCATCGTCGTCAGGGATATGGTGTTGAGGAGTTCGGGATAGGAAAATGTCTCGAGGGTATCCGTACCGATCTGATATCCGATGGAATCGGCAGGCGAGGGGTCTTGTGAAAAAGAAAAATCGAACGTGACACATCCGGATAAAGTGATGATCAGGACTATGTTCAGTAACAACAAAACTTTTTTCATCGTCTCACGGCTTTCTCTTTGTGTTCGGTCTTCAAACACGTATATTCTACCACATATCCGTCGTGAAGAAGAGAACGAGGTATTGGAAAATCTCATTTTCTGTGCTATGATGAAAGAAACGAAAACGATGAGGAGTTTGGAATATGAGAAAACGCATCATAGCGGCCATGCCGTTGATCAGCTTGACACTGTTTCTCGGAGCGGGCCTGTTTTTGGACAAATGGGGCCTGGGTTGGACATTCTTTTTACTGATACCCATGAGTTGGATTCTGTTGACGGGCAACACGCTCAAACGCCTGAATGAGGCGATGCCCTTTATCGCTTTGACGGTTTTTTTGTGGATTGGTTTCGGTTTCGACAAGTGGCATCCCGGATGGTTGGTCTTTCTTGCCATACCCGTGTTCAACGTCATCACGGAAGGGCGACTGAAACCGCGGAAAATCGTATCCTGGACCATAACGGCGATCTACATCGCGATCGGTCTTTGGACGAAAGAGTGGCATCCGACCTGGATCATATTTCTGTTGATTCCGATCATCAACACGATCTTTTTCCCGCAACAGAATGCCTATGTCAGTTTTTCGGCCAACGGCGTCAAGAACACGTTTAGAAACATCATCATCGAACACGAACATCGACATGACGATGAGGATGACGATTTTTGAGGATGTCCGAAAACATATTCGATTTGTCTTCCGATCGCCCGCACTCGCTGTGGGCGGTTTTCTATCCGTCGCCTGTAAATGATTCGATTTAAAGATAAATAATACGATAAAGTGAATTAAAATATAAATAAGCGACATATGTAAAAATATTTATATATAGTAAACATACGTTTTTTTAAGGAGTCGCTCTCTTCTAGAGTGCGGATGTATGAACCGCCCGTCAATCAGCATCCTGTCGCTTTGACGGATGCTTAGGTTGTTCATGAACTGGTGTTTTGGTGTTTTATGACGACGGATAATCATTGATGATATCGCGTGCGACCATTGGAGCGCTCACCAGCCGTTTGCAGGCGAGTTCACCGGCCATGCCGTGCAGGAAAAGCCCTTTTTGCCGCGTCGAGCATGTCTTCCTTGGCCAGCAGGCCTGATGATCCTGAAAGGACGTCGCCATCCTGCCGTCGCGAGACTGGGATTGCCGGAACTCGAGAAGTATGTGGTCTTACTGTCGGTCACAAGGGTACAGGAAACTTTTGAGGAGAACGGTCATGCCCGTTTTTTGCGCGTAGGGATTCGACGTATTTCAAGGGGGTCGTTTCGAACCTCTTCGACCGAGAGGTCGCATCGACCGGCGAATTTCTTTGAGATGCGGTGCCATCAGCACGTGTTTTAACGGTTCAGCATGAGGTGAGGGCTGCTTTCAAATGGGTAAGTCCGTCGGCATCGATGACCGTGGGCTTGTTCTGGTCGACGATGGACTTGGTCGGATCGAAGGATCGAGCGGTTTTCCCGAATCCCATGCCGAAGACGATGGCGTCTGTCTTGTGGAGGTGCTCGAGCAATTGATCCTGATCGGCAAACGAAGCGGACATGATTTCCGGAACGATGTTCATGCGATCCTGAAAACACCAGGAGCCGTAGGCGGCGGTTACGAGTCCGGCACCGCTGCGCAGTGCCGCTTGAGCGGCGAGAAGAGGGGCTCCCATCATTTCGGTCGATCCACCGACGACAAGACAATGGCCGAAATCGTATTTGTGGGTATTATGTCGTCGCTTTTCGAAGGTCATGCCCTCCTGGCTCAGTCGTTCCCGTCTGATGTGCAGGTCATCCGGCATGGTGATTCCGATATCGACAATGATCCGTCTACCATGGTAGTCCGGGGCGTCGCCCAGGAGATTCCCGGGTTTTTCGTTTTGGATGATGAGCGTGGTGCCCGCTTTGATTGCCTTTTTGCCGAGTCCGTTTCGGGCGTTGATTCCGCTCGGGAGGTCGATGCTGATGACGTTGAGATTCGCCTCGTTGATCGCGGTGATCACGGACTGTCGAAACGGATCGAGTTTCTGGTCGAAACCCGTACCGAACATGCCGTCGATGAGACAGTCGGCTCGCTCGAGGTCCTTTTTGAATGAGGCGAAAGTCGTTTCATCCAAGTGATTTTGCGAGGTGTCCTTGGCCGTGACGTTCTTCAAGGCGTCGTTCATTTCCGTTGAACGGTGGGACATGTTTCCGATCGTATAAAGATGAACCGAATAGCCCTCGTCAATAAGATGGGAAGCGATGACAAGCGCGTCACCGCCGTTGTTTCCGGATCCTGCCAGGACGAGAATGTCATGCCGGCGGTCGATCAGTCCGTGATCCATCATCGCTTGAAACATGGCGGTGCCCGCCCGGTGCATGAGGTCGAATCCGGTAATCCCTTCGGTTTCGATGGTATTCCGGTCCGCGTAACGCATTTCTCCTTTGGTCAATACAGTCCGATAAGCCATGATGAACAATCCCCCGATCGATTGATGTGACGCATGAATCGTTTATATCCGATGTCCGTTCAGATCTTTTCTTAGCCGAAAAGAATGGTCAACATGTTCTGGCCCCATTCGACGAGGTTGATCCCGAAAAGACGCAACAACAAAGCGAAGGCGCTGTACTTGACGGTTCGGCCGAGAGCGACCGCGAGAAGGAAACCCTTGCGGTTGAGTTTGAGCGCGCCGGCCGTATAGATCGCAAGCGTGAAGGGAAGGGGCGAGAACGCGAAAGCGAACATCGCGAAATTCCCGTATCGATTGAGCTTGTCGTTCGACTTCCTGACGTCTTTCTGTTTGACTCTGCGCATGAACAGGTGTCTGAGCGTTTTGGTGAATCGATAGCCGATAAACGCGAAGAACGTATCGGCGAATACGGCGAAAATGATGATCCCGATGACATAGAGATTCGAGTAGATGTCACTGGCCGAAAAGATACGGATCAGTTCGATGTCGAAGACGGAAACCGGCAAGACCAGCAATGTCGCGATCGCGGATAACGAGAACAGAACGACGATCCGCCGGAAAAACGCCATGACGGTCGGGAACGTGCTGTCGAAGATCGAGATGGGAAAAACGATGACGAGAGCGAACAGAAAGATTAAAAACGTGACGAGAAGCGGTTTGTAAAGGGACTCCTCTCGTACCGTGATGATCTTGCTGCGATAGTTGTCGGCTTCATGAAGGTAGGATGGTCGTCTGCGTTCGCGATACTGTCTTTTCATGTATATGGCCCCTTTGATTGGTGAATGGCGTCGATCAGATGGATTCCATGCGCTTGCGAACCCTACGTCTGGGGGGAATGAAAACCAGACTGATCAACACGATACTGAAAAATCCCACGTGGATCATGGTGAAAAACCAGGATGGAAAATCAAAAAAGATGATGAGCCTGAACAATCGGCCGACAAAGGAGATATCCCAATTGGCCGTCTGACCGGCTTTTTCTCGCAACTGATACTCCCAGATCGTCAAAGGACACATCACATCGGCGAGTGCTTGGGCGGCGACGATCCCGATCGAAACCAAATGAACGATTCGAAAGGTGATATTGCGTACCCAGGACCAGCCGAGGATGCCGCCCAGGACAATGAGCATGAGTCCGACGACGACGAACATGACGTATAGGAAATGGAAGCCGACGATGAGATCCGCCAGAATGGCGTACGTGTTCGGGTGGAAGGTCATAGTGAATGCTCCTGTTTACCGATTCGGATTATTCGAGTTCGAGCTTGCGTTTCGCAAAATATTCCATCGTGTCCTCATATCCGAACGTATAGATCTTTTTCGTGTGTTCCTTGCTGAAATCGAGGACGCGACCGAGGTTTTTCCTGTGTTTGATCTCATGAAACCGCACACCTTCGAAACGGTCGGTCTTGAAGAAAAACGTGCGATTCAGGTGTATGATGATGATCTCATCACAACCATGGTCGATGAGCGGTTGAATGGGGATGTTGTCGACGACGCCACCATCGTAATACTTTTTTTTGTCGTACTCGACCGCCGGGAAAACGATCGGAATCGAACACGAAGCGATGATTCCCTTGAAGGCTTCTTCACGTG
>JAGYNT010000179.1 GCA_018399615.1 Acholeplasmataceae bacterium | reverse complement strand
TCGTGGTCGGTGAACTCTCCTTCTGCTCCGACATGGATTTTGACGCTGTAATATACTGCTGGTGTACGTATCCCGTAATAGGGACCATAGTCTAACCCCATATTATCTTCGTCGAATACCCACGGTCCTGGTGTATGTGTCATGTCTCTTCCCTCCTGATTGCCGTGATGGTTCTATCCGGTATGTCGATAATGCCGCTTGCGAGGTCGCCTGATACGTTTTGCGCTAGCCTCAAAACTCCTTCACGCCGGTCAATCACATAGCCGGTCGTCAGTACGGCCATCCCACGCTCAATGACGCTTAGGTCGTCTAAGGTGATCCAGCCATCAATCGATGGTATATTGGCATCAAGCCAATCCACCGTTACCCTGTCGCCGTATTTGAGTCTCACTGTTTGACCCTTTCTGATAGCTTCTTGAGCCGGATTCGATACACGGTTATTCGCCGCTCGTATTTGGCCGACATCCGCCTCATTACCAGCCGGTAATACAGCGAGGCGACTAACAAGCCTAAAAGAAGGTAGAGGGCATTCACAGTTTAGCCTCCCACTTGTCCGGCGTTCTCCGCACGTGCATCCTGCCGGGAGTGTGCGCCTTCCCCAGCACCCGCAACTCGTCCTTGCTATACCCGGTCGCTTGTGACACGAGGTCAATGGTGCTGGTCGGATAGCCATCCAGATACATGATTGCCCGGTCCTTTTCGCGTCGTGCGTCAATACTCCTGGATTGCCGGTGATACGTCCTCATGGCCTCAATGTGTACAGCGCTCCAGAGCGCCCTTTCCGGTGAATATGGATGCATGGCGGCCTCCTTTAGAATGGTGGTTCTTCTTTCAGGTCAGCGACGAATTGCTCCAACACCTCAATAGCCATCTGCCGTTCTCCCAGATTCCCGGCCAGCGGCAATGTTACTTCCCGCTTATCCCGGCCAACAAGAGCCTTCCCGAATTTGATCCGTGGTCCTTCGTCGGCCTCGTAAGCATCTGCAATCTTCCACTCCCCCTTGTACTCAGTCAGGGCCACTCCACGGTTGTACTTGTCGTTCGTCCGGATATAGTTCATGATGCCTCCTCCTTGGTTGTCTTGTGCTTGATTTGCTGCTCGACTTGATACACCTGCAGCATGTGCAGGAACCAGGCCCAATGCAGGTCGGTATTTGCTTTCACCGACTCCAAAAATTGCTCGTCCTCGCTGCGTGGTATGTTCAGGATGCGACAAACATCGACTT
>JAGYNT010000178.1 GCA_018399615.1 Acholeplasmataceae bacterium | reverse complement strand
TTCATCGAAGGGAAGCGCGTAATCCTCGATCAAAGTCGTCGCGAGTGCTCCGGTCGCCCAGGCGAACCGGGCCGACGATTCGGACGTGAACCCTTGAAGGTAACCGTAGAGCAGTCCACCGACGAACCCGTCGCCTCCGCCGATCCGGTCCAATACGGAAATCGGTCTCGGTTCGATGACCGTCCACGTTTCACCATCACGCACGATTGCGCCCCACAGGTGTTCGTTCGCACTCAGGACCTCACGCAAGGTCGTGGCGAACATCAAAGCTTGCGGATAGTTCGATTTGACGCGTTCGATCATATGCTTGAACGATTCGATCTCATCGTCGATGTTCTTTCCGCCGGCTTTTGGACCTTCGATTCCGAGTGCCAGTTGGAAATCTTCTTCGTTGCCGATCAGAATGTCCGTAAAACGTGCGATCTTCTGAAACGTCTTTCTCAAACTCTCTTCCCGGTTCTTCCAAAAGGAAGCCCGGTAATTCAAGTCAAAAGAGACCTTCGTCCCATATGCACGGGCCTTTTCCACGAGGGAAAGGCAGAATGCCCCCGTCTCTTCGGACAGTGCGGCGATCAACCCCGAGATATGCAACAACGCCACGCCTTCTTCGCCGAAAAGCCGGTCAAGGTCGAAATCGTCGACGGAAAGACCGAGCCCGACTTCACCGGCACGGTCGTTGGTGACCCGCGGTGCCCTAAGACCGTATCCGCTATCCGCGATATTGAACTGATGCCGGTACCCCCAAGGTCCGCCCTTGTCGACTTCGATGCCTTCGTATGCGATGTGTCGCTTCGAAAGATCGCTTTTGATCAGTCGGGCGATCGGGCTGTCCTTGACGAAACGCGTCAGCACTTTCGTCTTCAGTCCGAGTGACGCCGCGACGGACAAAACGTTCGTCTCCGCGCTCGACGCCCGCATGATGAACTGATCCGATGTTTCCACGGGTTGACGATTGACCGGTGTCAATCGGATTCCCATGCTCGACGGTGCGATGATGTGATAGGTTTTCTTGTTCATGGTTTGTTCCTTCCTTCTCATACCTCTTATGAATCGGTCGTGTCTTTGACATGGATTCTGAGATCGGCGTGTTCAATGATTTCATACTCTTTCAGATAACGGTTTTCCATGACGATCCATTCATCCTCGAATCGCTTCGACATCTCGACTCCGTTTCTTCGGAGGATCCTTTTCATCTGCAGCGTCGGATCGATCGTCATCACGACCTTGAGGTCGTAGTGCGACGCCC
>JAGYNT010000177.1 GCA_018399615.1 Acholeplasmataceae bacterium | reverse complement strand
AAATCGTTCATCTCATCAACCTGATGGATAACACGAACGACTGGCGGGACGATGACATGAACAAGCGCGTTCCCCCTTCCTTGACAGACCTTTCCCTTTCGATCAAAGGGAAAAAAACATACTCCCGCGTGCTTCTGATCTCACCCGATCGAAACCACGGTCTGCCAATGGACCTTTCATTCACTCAATACGAAACGGACGGGACCCATAATCTCGACGTGACGATCCCTTTTCTCGACTATTGGGACATGCTCGTCCTGATCGAAACGTCCTGATAACATCCTGAAACTTTTTACAAAATGTCGCTAAAATACAAACATAGACGTTATCATGCATTTCATTGTTTTCACCCTTGGACTATAATAGGGCACGTAAAACATCAATGTATGCGCTTACAGAACAGAAACATAGGAGGATTACAATGAACAAGAAGTTTCTCTTAGTCGCTATTCTAATGTTTGCTTTGGCCGGTCTCTTCGCTTGCGAGGAAATCGATGATGAGGGTGTGACGATTACCTACTGGCATACGCACGGTGATGCGGAAAGCGAAATCCTCACGGACGTCGTCATGCCGATGTGGGAAGAAGCACACCCCGACATCACGGTTGACGTCGTACGTCAGGATGGCAGTCAGTACCACGAGATGATCGTCATTTCCTTCGGAACGGGCGATGGACCGGACGTTGCCCGCATCGACATCACCAACACGGCGTCATACGCCGCCGAAGGCGGCCTTGTCGCGCTCGAACAATACGACGATTTCGATGCACTCAAGGACACCTTCCTCGACGGACCTCTCTCGACCAATCTCTACAAGGGTTCCTACTACGGGCTGCCCCTCGACACGAACTGCAAGGTCGCCGTCGTCAACACGCTCTTGCTCGAAAGCGAACTCGGTCTGACCGACGTTCCGGAAACGATGGAAGCCTTCATCGAAGCCGCACGGGGACGAGGCACGCACTCACTCAACGTATCCGGTGTCGGAGACTGGGATCTATACCCCTATTTCTGGCTTTTCGGTGGTGTTTTGACCGATGAGGGCTACACACAAGCCAGCGGATATCTCGACAGTCCGGAAAGCATCGATGCGATCGACACGATGATCTCCCTGATGGATGAAGACATCTTCACGATTCGTGACGTCGACGGTACCGCTGACGCATGGGCGGGAATCAACGACACCTATGTCATGTTCTTCGAAGGTCCCTGGTTCGGTTTCTCGGAAGACATCGTTCCCGCGACCATCCCGACATACGAAGGAC
>JAGYNT010000176.1 GCA_018399615.1 Acholeplasmataceae bacterium | reverse complement strand
TTCTTATCTATTTTGGGATCGCGACGATTATGTTCATGTTGTGAGTTTTTTTGAGAAAGACCGCATAAAAGGGATTCCGATATCTTTGCAAAGGACACGTCGGAATCCCTTTGTTTTTGCATGTTTAACGATATTTGCCGATTATTCGTGTCTGAGAGGCCTTTTTTCATGATATAATGAACGTGTTCAAGAAATTTCATAGATGAATGAAAGCAGGTCATTAAATGGAAAAATACCTTAAAATCTATCAAGACAAGAGACAACTTTTGAAGGCTTTCGAGTATTATAACTGGATTGTCAATTGGGATCAGGAAACCGAAGCACCCGATCGTTCGCTTGCCTATAGAACGAAACAGGTCGAAACCATGGCGAAAGAACAATATGCGCACATGGCTGATCCGACATATGTCGAAGCCATCGAGAAACTTTATGAGATGCGTGATAAGCTCGATCACGATCTCGCAGTTGAAATCAAGAAACAGTACAGAGACTTGAGAGTCATCAAGAAAGTGCCGAAGGACGAATACATCGATTATCAGGTTCTCATTTCATCGGCTTCCAAGATATGGGCCGAAGCGAAAGAAAAAGATGATTTTTCGTTGTTCGAACCGACACTCGAAAAAATCGTTTCATTCAATAAAAAACTCGTCAAGTACTTGAAGACCGACGAACTCAAAGGTTATGATATCCTTCTCGATCTCTACGAGGAAGGGTTCGGTGTCGAACTTTATGACGCCTTCTTCTCTCATCTTCGGGATGAACTCGTTCCCTTTGTCCTTGAGGTCACGGAAGCACACAAAAGTCAACGATTCAGCCGAAAGCTGAAGAGTGTTTTCCCGGCCGATCAGCAAGAAATCTTTTCAAAATATCTCATGGACGTCTTCCATTTCGATGGCGTACTCAAGGAAAGCGTTCACCCCTTCACGTCGGGCGTATCGAGTTCGGATACGCGGATCACGACCCATTATGACGAGACGAATTTCACGTCGAGCATTTTTTCAACCATTCATGAAATGGGACACGCCCTATACGAATCACAAAACGATCCCAAGTACGACGATACGTTTTTGCATGGTGGCACGAGTCTTGGCATGCACGAGTCCCAGTCGCGTCTTTATGAGAACATGCTCGGTCGTTCGAAGGCTTTTTGGGATACGCACTATCCCAAACTCGTTGAAGTTTTCCCCAAACAACTCAAAAACATCGAACTCGATGAGTTCTACCGGTTCATCAATCATTCCAAGCGATCCTTGATTCGGATCGAAGCGGACGAATTGACCTATTCACTT
>JAGYNT010000175.1 GCA_018399615.1 Acholeplasmataceae bacterium | reverse complement strand
TCGGCTTCTTTTTTTGTTTTTCCGATGCCGTGTCCGAGAATGATGGTTCGATCGAGTTTCACGACGACTTCGAACACTTTATCGTGTGAAGGACCGCTTTCATGCACGAGATGATAGCTGATGTTCCGCTTGTCGCCACTGTGAATGTATTCCTGCAACGTCGACTTGTAGTCCCTGATCTCAAGGGCGTGCGGCAGATTCGGTACGATGACTTCCTGAAAGACGCGCCGCACCCGATCAAATCCGAGATCGAGATAAATGGCTCCCAGAAGGGCCTCGAACGCATCGGCGACCATCGCGCCGTTGGCACCTTTGATCGCTTCGCCTTTTCCGAGACGCAAATACTTCTTGAGTCCGATCGTCCCCGCATAGAGAACAAGGGCCTCCTCGGAAACGGCTTTCGCCTTTTTTTTGGACATGACGCCTTCATCGGTCAATGCTTCTTTATAAAGATAATCCGTCATCAGAAGGCCGAGGACCGCGTCACCGAGAAACTCGAGCCGTTCGTTTTTCCTGGTATGGTTCTCATAGGCGTATGAAGCGTGCGTAAGCGCGGTTTCATAGAGGGATTGATCTTTATAAGGAAGATCGAGCTTCTTGAGCAGTTCGATCATGCTTCCTTCACTTCCTTTTTTTCAAGTGTTTCCGATACGATGCGGATGACATCCGCTTCGACCATTTCCTTCGCTTGGCGTATACCGTTATAGAAGGCATAGTCGTTCGATGAACCATGCGCCTTGATGACGACGCCGTCGAGACCCATGAGCAGGGCGCCGCCGATCTCGGAAGCGTCGAGCGACCGTTTGAACCGCTTCAAAGCGCCTCGCATGAAAAGCGCACCGATCTTCGAAAGAAAGCCTGCCTTGATCTCTCTTTTGAGCACCTCGCCGAGACCTTTCGCCGCACCTTCCATCGTCTTCATGACGATATTTCCGGTGAAGCCGTCGGACAGAAGAATATCGGCTTTCGTCATGAAAATCTCTTTCGGTTCGAGATTCCCGAAAAAGTTCAAGTCCTCACTGTTCTTGAACAGGGCGTACGTTTCCTTGTCGAGTTCACGTCCCTTGCCTTCCTCGGTTCCGATATTGATCAAAGCGACCGTGGGTTTGTCGCGCTTGAGTACCCGTTCACACATGATCGTGGCGTAAACGGCGAATTCGTGCAAGTATTCCGGTTTGATCTCGACATTCGCCCCCGAATCCAACAGGATGCGTCCTCTTCCGTCGAAGGAAGGAATGATCGGGGCGATCGCGACGCGACGCATGTTTTTCATGCGTTTGACGATAAAAAGTCCGCCGAC
>JAGYNT010000174.1 GCA_018399615.1 Acholeplasmataceae bacterium | reverse complement strand
ATCGACAGATAGACGCCGGAAGCCCGTTTGTCGGAAATGAAGTCCTCGAGATCATCGGGGTCGCTGATGCCGACGTTGAAGTCACCGTCGGTCGCGAGGATGACGCGGTTGTTTCCCCCTTCGATGAAATAGGTTTCCGCGAGATCATAGGCCGTTTGAATGCCTTCTGCACCCGCCGTCGATCCGCCGGCCGAAAGGTCGTTGATGATATTTCGGATGCGTGTCTTCTCATCACCGTAACCGCCATCGAGCAAAACGGTGTCCCGCGACGCGTAGGTGACGATCGACACGGTATCCTCGTCGTTCATGCTTTCGATCAGGAGACCGAAGGCTTCTTTCATCAGTCCGATCTTGTTCGGTGCGTCCATCGAACCGGAGACGTCGAGGAGAAAGACGAGGTTGTTTCGCATGTCGGAGAGTTCGACTTCTTCCGCTTTCATGCCGACCATCAGAAGCCGGTGTTCCCCGTTCCATGGGCATGGGACGACGCTGGTCGAAATCGAGAGCGGTTCCCCTTCGTTCGGTTCGGGCAGGTCGTAGTCGAAGTAGTTGATCATTTCTTCGATGCGTACCTGGTTCGGATTGATCTCCCGATCGTTTTGGATATTGGCTCTCAGGTTCGCATAGGCCGCCGTGTTGGCGTCGACGGAAAACATCGAGAGCGGTTCTTCCAGCGGATCGATGAAGTCGTTTTCGACGATTTCCCGGTATTCGTCGCCGGGATCGCGGGCTGTCCGGTAATCGAATTCGCTAAAACCGTCATTCATCATATCGCCGCCCGAACAGGCAGAGACGAAAACGAGTAAAAACAGCAGTTCCAGAAACAATAATTTTTTCATGGTAAGCCTTCTTCCCTTTTTTAGGATTTTTTTCGGATCAGACTCTTGCCGGTCATTTCTTTCGGTTGTTCGATTCCGAGAATGTCCAAAAGCGTCGGAGCGACGTCACAGAGTGCGCCTTTGGCGACGTCGACGGACGTGTCCGTGATCGTGACCGGAACGAGATTGGTCGTATGGGCCGTATGCGGTTTCCCGTCGGGCGTACGCATCATTTCGGCGTTCCCGTGATCGGCGATGACAACCGCGACGCCACCGATGGAAAGAATCGCCTCGACGACTTCTTTCGTACACTGGTCGACGGTTTCGACCGCTTTGATCGCCGCTTCGATCGAACCGGTATGACCGACCATGTCGGGGTTCGCGAAATTGAGGATCATCGTGTCGAATGTCTTCGACTTGATGAGTTCCACGGCTTTGTCTTTGATCTCGTAGGCGCTCATTTCCGGTTTCAGGTCATAGGTCG
>JAGYNT010000173.1 GCA_018399615.1 Acholeplasmataceae bacterium | reverse complement strand
ACCGCGATCTCGCAGGTACTCGTTGACGCGCTCGGTGGCATATCCTTTCGAAAGAGCACCGAGATCGAGTTCCACATCTTCACTATTGATCCGCACATAATACGTATCGCCATCTTCGCTGAGCTCGAAAGCATCGTCGACAACCGGTATTTCTTCTATGGTTTCGATCAGATCTTCAAAGACGTCTTCCGGTATGTCCGCGAACGTATATCCGGAAAACTCATCGGACACGACCGTCTTCCAGACGTCGACGATCCGTCCCATCGAGATATCGAAATATCCGTCCGTGATATCGTGGACGTATTCGGCCTGACTGAGCATGTCGTAGAGCGGTTTGTCGATTTCAATCGTTTCCAACGGCTTTTTGTTGATACTGTACATGTTTTCCAAGTACTTCGAGTCTTGCGGGAGTGGTTCGTATTTCGTGGAAAGGATATGATATTCCGCGAAAATGGCTTCGACGTCGTCCCGAATCTCTTCGGCCTCATGTTCGCTCTCGGCCACGAATTTCACTTCGATCAGCGTATCCATATAATCATTATAGAAAATCACCCGGTACTGTTCCAGATCCGATTTGCAGGATACGAGTACAAGCGACATCAACCCGACGAACAAAAATGCAAGTCCTTTTTTCATCATAGTGTGCACCTCTCTTGTTTTACTAGACCATTATATCATATCCGCCGTAAAGAAAAGGACATTGCTGTCCTAGATCTTTACGTCGACTTTGGTATTGTCCGGATTCGGATGATCCTTCAGATACTCCAAAATCGGATTGAAGTGCTTGTCGGGTTTCCCGGGCTTGCAGCGGGAAAGGTTTTTGACTTCTCCGCTTAGAATGCCTTCGGCGAAAGCACGACACCCCGGTGTCCCGCACGCCCCGCAATTATATCCCGGCAACAGTTTTTCGACATCATCGAGCCGAGGATCTTCCTGAACCGTCAGATAACGATTGGCAAAGGAGAGGATGACGCCCAAGACGGCGCCGATCGCTCCCAATATGAGAAACGGATAGATGATTTCCATCATTTCGTTTTGACCTCCTTCATATACTTCAAGGCATCTTTGAAACCACAGCCCACGCTATTGAACACGCAGGACTTGCAGGACTGGGCTTCATCATAGGCTTCCTTGCACCCTTCGGGTACGGGAGTGCTCTCATTGAGAGCCATGGTACCGATGAAGAGCGCCACGAGAATCACGACTGCGAGAACGACAACGAAAAAGTTCATCAGATGATCCCCGCCAATCCCATGAATGCGAGCGCCATGATGCCGGCTGTCACGAAGGCGATCGGCAAACCTTTGAGT
>JAGYNT010000172.1 GCA_018399615.1 Acholeplasmataceae bacterium | reverse complement strand
TATAACGACCTTCCCCACCTGATCACACCGGTCATCACGGATGCCAAAGTCGCCGCGGCCGCCCTCGCCTGGGTCGTATCCGAAATGGAGAAACGCTATCAGGCGTTCGCCGCTTCGAGGACGCGCGACATCAACGCCTACAACGAACAGGTCCGGCGCGGGCTGATCGAGGATCAGAAGATGCCTTTTATCGTCATCATCATCGACGAACTCGCCGATCTCATGATGGTCGCGCCCCATGACGTCGAGGATGCGATCCAACGGATCACGCAAAAAGCCAGAGCCGCCGGTATTCACCTGATCGTCGCGACCCAACGTCCGACGACGGATGTCGTCAAGGGTACGATCAAGTCCAATATTCCCGTCCGTATCGCTTTCCACGTCGCTTCCTATGTCGATTCGACGACGATTCTGGACGGATCAGGCGCGGAAAACCTTCTTGGAAAAGGTGACATGCTCCTAAAGAAGAACGAACGTCCCCACCGCCTTCAGGGCGCGTACATCCCGGATCGCGAGATCGATCTTCTGACCGACCATATCCGCAGTCAGCAGGCTCCGAATTATGTCTTCGGTCACGAGGATCTCAAGCGCAAGGCCGGATTCGACGTCGATGACATCGACGACCTCTTCGAGGACGTCGCCTATTTCGTCGTCCGAAACGGCAGTGCGTCGATCAACAGCATCCAGAAGGAATTCGAGATCGGTTTCAATCGGGCTCAGAAACTCGTGGAAATGCTCGAATACTACGATATCGTCGCCGGAAGTTCCGGGACGAAAGCGCGTGAAGTGCTTAAAAACATCATTGAACTCAACGCGATGTTCGATCGGGACGACGAGGTTTGAACATGAAAAAAAAGGGTTTGAAAAGACAACTTGTCATCATCATTTCACTGACGATGATCTTTATCGTGCTCTGGGTCCTCGGCGTATCGAGATTACGCTTTACCTGGGGGATTTTCGCTTTCTTGACGGGTGTGTTCGTCGCCCTTGTTTCGCTCTACCTCGTCCTCGAAAGAAAGCGGGAGAAGACACGCGTATCCGAAGACTTCACCGACTGGCTTTCTTTCCTCGGGAAATCGCTCATGGTCATCGCGATCGTCTTCACGTTTTTTCTTTTCCCCTCTTCGGTTGAGGGCATTTCCATGCGTGACACGCTTTCGACCGATGACCGGCTTCTGATCTATCACTTCAATTACCAAATCGAACGAAACGACATCGTCATCGTTCGCGTTCCCTCGCGACTCGAGGGTGAACGATTCCTCGTCAAGCGCATCTTGATCCTGCCGGGAGATCACGTCCGGTTTTTTTCCTTCGA
>JAGYNT010000171.1 GCA_018399615.1 Acholeplasmataceae bacterium | reverse complement strand
TTTCCTATGACGCAAGAGAGCCAGTCGAATCTTCGTCTTTTCACCACCGGACAGCGTCTTGATCGGGCGCGTTGCCATATCGTAATCGATTCCGTGATTGCCGAGAAGTGACATGATTTCCCTTTTCGTGAAATGCGGATAGTCATAGTGAACGACTTCGAACGGGGTGCGCTCATCCGGCAAGTTCGACTCCTGTTCGAAATAGGCGATCTCGGCCGTATCGATCCAGCGATACGTCCCGGCGAGGGCGTCGATCATGCCCATGATCGTCTTGATGAACGTCGATTTCCCGATCCCGTTTTTCCCGGTGATCACGACTTTTTCTTCCTTTCGGATGATGATGTCCAAAGGATCGACGAGCGCTTCCTCGTAGCCGATCTCCAAAGCATCGACCAAAAGGACGTCACGACCGGTCGAATGTCCCATCGGAAAGAAAAACCGGTAGGTCCGATCTTTTCGCGGTGGCGCGAGTCGGACGACTTTTTCGAGCATCTTCCGTCGGCTTTTCGCGCGTTTGGTCGTCGAAGCCCGTACGAGATTTTTCTTGATGAAATCCGTTGTCTCATCGATCATCTTTTTTTGGGACAGATAGGCTTTCTCGTGTTGTTCGTAGCGCAGTTCGCGTTCTTCGACATAGAAGGCGTAGTCGCCCTTGTAGCGAACGATCTTGCCGTGTTCGAGTGCGAACACGGTTCTCGCGATCTCACGAATGAACGTCTCATGGTGGGATACGACGATAAAGGCTTTCTTGTAGTTGTTCAAAAACTTGGTCAACCAGTCGATGTGCCGGATATCGAGAAAGTTTGTCGGTTCGTCCAACAGCAGAATATCCGCTTCTTCGAGAAGAAGCTTTCCGAGTATGATCTTCGCGCGCATGCCACCCGAAAGCTTGGCGATCGGCAACTCGAGATGGGACATCTCGAGCCCGAGACCGTGGATGATGTTCCCGATTTTCGACTTGAGACCGTAAAAATCCGAATCGAGCAGTTCCTCGCTGAGCGCCGCCGCCCGCAAAAGCGCTTTTTCCTGTTCTTTCACTTCGAGATGCGCGGCCTGTTCATAGAGTGCGATCATGTTCTCCTCTTTTTCGAACAACGGCAGAAAAACGGCGTAAAGGTATTCCTTGACGCGCAGTTTTCCATCGATCGAGGCGTATTGGTCAAGGTAGCCGATCCGCTTGTGCGGGTGCCACGTGATCGTTCCCGTATCCGGTTTGATCGATTGTTCGAGCAATTTCAAGAGCGTCGTTTTCCCCGTTCCGTTCGGGCCGACCAGAACGGCATGCTCCCCTTCGAAGAGTCGCATCGAAGCCTTGTTATAAAGCT
>JAGYNT010000170.1 GCA_018399615.1 Acholeplasmataceae bacterium | reverse complement strand
CGTTACGAATGTCGAGGTGAGAATCGGTTTGTCGTCCCACTCGATTCCCTTGAGTTGACTCGTCATGAGGACGCCGACGAGTACCAACGCCATCGATGTCACGGCATAGGACGTGATGAAAATGCTGAACACGGGATATAGGACGATCGATGCCAGGAACAGGACGGCAACCACGATCGACGAGAGACCGGTACGCGCCCCCGATTCGATCCCGGCACTCGATTCGATATAGGATGTCACGGTCGACGTACCCATGATCGATCCGGCCACGGTGCCTACGGCATCGGCCATCAGTGCTCGGTCGATATCGTGCATTTCGCCGTTTTCATCGAGTAATCCCGCCGGTTCGGCCACGGAAATGAGCGTGCCCGCCGTATCGAAAATATCGAGATAGAGAAGTGAAAAGACAACGAACCAGAGATCGGCGTGGGAGAAAACGGATCCGAGACCGCGCGTGAACCCCAAAAAGGTTTCACTGGTCGATGACAGATCGGAATAACCGCCACCGAAAGTCGGCATGTTTTCAACGCCCAGAAGTCCGAGTACGACACCGACAAAGGCGGTCGTCAGGATCGAGATGATGAAGGCGAACTTGGAAATCTTGTGCTGTACGGCGAACAGAGTGAAAGCGACGACAATTCCGAAAAGTGCGAGCAGAACGGCGGGGTCGGTGAAGTCACCGAGCTGCACGGAAGTCGCCGTAACAAGAATCGGCCAGCCGTCGACGATGACCGGAAGGCCATCCGGTGTCGTCGCGATGAACGCATCGGATCGGATGATTCCGGCATTCTGCAAGCCGATGAAGGCAATGAAAAACCCGATACCCGCACCAATGGCTTTTTTCAGACTTGGCGGCACCGAGTTGATGATCGTTTTACGTAAGGATGTGAACGTGATGATCAAAAAGATAATACCGGCGATAAAGGCAGCGGCGATCGCTTCTTCCCAGGTGTAACCGAGAACACCGACAATGGTATAGGCGACAAGCGCATTGATTCCCATACCCGGTGCCAACGCGATCGGATAGTTCGCGAACAACCCCATCATGAGAGTCGCAACGGCGGCAGCAACCGCTGTCGCGATGAATACGCCCCCCTGCGGCATACCCGCATCACCCAAAACGGATGGATTGACAGCCAGAATATAGGCCATTGCCAAAAATGTGACCAGTCCACCGATCAACTCCGTACGAATCGTCGTACCCCGTTCTTCAATCTTGAAGAACTTCTTCAAACGCTCCATGTTCATGAATCTCCTTCTCGTTTTTTTGCATTCGAGGGCATCCAATAAAAAAACCACACATGTGGTCTCACAATATGAAAACGACGAAAAAGAGTTTTC
>JAGYNT010000017.1 GCA_018399615.1 Acholeplasmataceae bacterium | reverse complement strand
AGCATAATGACGATCATCGGCACATCGATCCCGATGATCCCGATCTCATTGGTCCCGTAGGATAAGCGAATCGATTCCATCGCCTCAGGCGGAAACTTCGTCGCGAGAATTTCATAGGGTTCTCTCAAGAGCACGTTCCGCAAGATGATCGCCATGTGCGTAAAAGGAACGAAGGAAGCGACATGCGTCATCGCCTCACCTAAAATGAACAAAGGCATGTAAATCCCGGACACGAACCCGATGAACGTCCCCAAGACGCCGGAAAGCGTACCGAAGGCGTTGACCGACTTCAAAAGCGTTGTCAGATAGATCATGAACGAAGAGGAAATGAACGTAAAAAGCAAAATATATCCGGATGCCACCGAAAAATCCGAAGAATTGACCGCTGTTCTCGTATTCGGCCATGCCGTTGATGTTTCCGGCCAGCAGCAGATAGACGTTGTTCCCCTGATCGGTTACGATCTTGGTCGGTTCGAAGGGGTCGTTGTCGGTGAAGTATGGTGTTCCAATCGGCTTCTGATAGGTCGTCTTCAGTACGTAGTCGGCTCCATCGGGTACGAACTTGTATGCTTCCTTGTTGCCGAAATCAGCGATATAGACGGCCTGATCGATCCCGACGTGAACACCGGTCGGTTCGCTCAAAACGCCCTCGCCGATGATCGTCACGGCATCATCGCCAAGGCTGTACTTGATGACACGGCTGTTTCCACGGTCGGCGATATAGACATTGTCATGTTGATCGATCGTGATGTCTTCCGGTTCATTCAATGTCATGCCTGCGAGATCATAGGAAACCGAAAGTGGCAGATAGGCGTCCTGCGTATAGACGAAACGGTCGTTGGCCCGACTGTAGGTGAACGTCCGGTAGGGAAGACCGTTCGCGCTGAGTGTAAGGGATGGAATCAGCGCCAGACACAGAAGAATGAGTAAGGTCAGTGTCTTTTTCATCATTTGATCCCCGAGTGAGCCATCGTATTCATGACCTTGCTTTGCAGGATGATGAACAGGAGGAGGTTCGGTACGAACATGATCAGACTCGCCGCTGCCGCCATCCCTTGACCGGCAACGCGATTCCCCTGCAGGGAAGTAAGACTCATCATGTAGAAGGCAAGCGTGCGCTTGCTTTCGTCGTTGATATACAAAACGGAAGTCGTTGTATCGTTCCAGATCGCCTGAAAGGAAAGAATCCCGACCGTGGCGACCGCCGGAAGAATAATGGGAAAAATGATTTTCAGAAAGATTTCCATTTCCGAGGCTCCATCGATTTTTGCGGATTCGATCAGCTCATTCGGCGTCTGGTCGATGAACTGCTTGATCAGAAACATGGCGACCGGCATGACGACGATCGGAAGGATGTGGGCCATATAGGTATCGATCAACCCGCTTTGCGCGATAATCAGGTAACGCGGGATCAGAACGGCGATCGGCACGAACATGAGCGCGAGCGTATTGAGTTCGAACAAAAACTTCTTGCCTCTGAACTTCAGTTTGGAAAGACCGTAGGCGGACAAGGACGTGATCATGATCGCCAGGAACACGCCGAGACCCGTAACGAAAAGGCTGTTGACGAGATAGCGGGAAAACGGGACCCCCGATGATCCGGTCAGACGCGAGAGTTCCATGAAATTGTCGAACGTCGGACGTCGGACGAAGAAACGGGGCGGATAGGCGAAAAGCTCGCTCTGCGGTTTGAAAGCGTGATTGAAAATAAAGAGAATCGGCAACAACATCAAGGTCGAGAACGGAACAAGAAAAGCGTAGAACTTGAGTTGGCTGCGATGAAAACGTTTGGGATTGATTTTCGTCCCTTCGAATGAATTCTTCTTTTTCATCGGATCACTCCCTCTCCCCGAGAATACTCCAGGTCACCTTCGATATGAAATAGACCATCAAAAGAAGCACGACGCTGATCGTTGCCGCATAGCCCATCATATAGCGAATGAAACCGAAGTCCTCAATGTGATTGACGATGAGTTGACCGGCGTATTGCGGTGTCGGGTTCGACCCCGAGAGCTGAACCCCGATCATGCCGGCCTGAAAGGTCGTGACGACCGCCATGACGGCACCGAAGAGCATCTGCGGTTTCATCGAAGGGATCGTGATGTAGAAGATTTCCTGGGCGCGATTGCGGATTCCGTCGACATAGGCGGCTTCATACAGCGTCTGATCGATGTTCAGGACACCGGCGAGCATCGCCAGAAAGCCGACACCCATACTGCTCCAGAGCGAGACGATGATCATGATCGTCATCAGGTATTGGGGGGACTGCAAAAACTGAATCGGTTCGAGAATGATCCCCCAGTTCATCAATAGACTGTTGAGATAGCCTTGGGCGTCATCGGAAAAGATGATGCGCCACATCGAAGCCATGGCGACCCCCATGGTAAGCGATGGTGAATAGAGAATGATGGCGAGCACGGTACGTGGCTTCGGGGAGATCTGCGCGAGCATCCATGCGAGAAAGAAGGCGGAAAGATATCCCACGGGACCGACGATCAACGCGAACCTGAGCGTATTCGACAGGACATACTGCATGAAGACCGTATCCATCGTGATCAGTTCGATGTAGTTCGTGATCCCGATGAAGCGCGGCATCTGGATCGCATTGAAATAGGTGAATGAGAGTAAGACCGCCGCGAGCACCGGTACGATGACGAAAACGGTAAAAAGCGTCCAATAAGGCAGGATGAACCATGCCGGACGATTCATACGTCTAATCATGTTCGACCTCCGTCAACCAGTAGTCGATGTTGTAGATGCTCGGAACGGTATAGGGTTTGACGATGACGCCGTCTTTCGTATAACCGAACTCACCCATTTTGTATAGGATCTCGCGGTTGGAAATCCGTACCGCCTCATCGAGGGCTTGTCGTGGATTGACACCTTCGAACACGATCTTGGTCCAGGCGTTGCTGATCTCGCGTTCGACCATGTAATTCCCCGGTATCCTCGAGGCCTCGATGCCGTATTCCCAGAGTTCGAGAATGACTTCTTTATACTCCGTCGGCATCGGTGACTGTTCGAATGCACGGACGTTCGCCGAATTCCAGAAGTATTGCTCCCCATACGTGCTTTGAATGAGAAAGGCGAATTCGGTCTGTATGTCGGTCGACATCCACCAATTGAAAAAATCGAAGGATGCTTCGGGATATTCGGTGGAACTGAGAATCATGTTGGATTGACTGCCCACGGCGGAATAACGGACGATCTCATCCTTCTCTTCATCATAGTGACCCGGATGAAGATCCATCCCCCAAAGTCCGTCGAGTTCGGATGCCGCCGTCTGCAAAAGAACATAGGTCGACAGATCGCTGATTCCGATCGGCAACATGCCGTAACGGAAGTGATTGTAGAAATTGCCGACGAACTTGGGCATGTTGTAAAGCGTGAAGAGTTCGGACATCAGGCGAATGCCTTCAAGCGTCTCCTCGCTGTTGATGTTGGTCTGCATGCCGTCCTCGGTATAGAGATCCCCACCGAACTGATAGATGAAGGGAAGCGTGGCCACGAACGGTTTGAGACCGCTGAATTGCGCGAGGGGAACATAGTAGTTCATACCGTAGCTTTGCAGAAGCGGCAGAATCGCGATGATTTCTTCCCAGGTCTGGGGTATGTCCGTGATTCCGATACTTTCAAGAATATCTTTCCGATAGAACGTCACCCAGAAATTCTGTGTTCCCGGCAATCCGTAAACGCCTTCTTCGAAAACGAATGGAATGATCGCGCCTTTCGTGAAATTCCTGACGAGTTCTTCGTAACCGGAAAACTGTCTCAGATCGAGTGAAGCGTCACGAATGGCGAACTCGTAAGGAATCCAGTGGTCGACGCCGATGGCGATATCGGGTGCCTGTCCGCTCGTATTGGCGAGAATGAGCTTGTTCTGGTCGGGCATCTGTGAAAGCGTGACGTCCATCCCCGGATATTTCTGATCGATCAAAGTCTGCATGATCTCGATGTATTGTCGCGGATGATTGACCCATACCATGAGTTCATCGTCGCTTCTTTTGGTCGTACTGTAGGGATTGTTGATGAAAGAGAGCACCAGCCTTTTGCTGCTCTCGATGATGCGGACAAAGATGTTCGCATACGGTTTGTCGATGTCTTTCGTCCCATGGATGATCGTTCGCTCCAATTCGAGGTTCGAACGCATCAGATTTTGCATGAGTTGACCCAAAATATGGTTGACCGATGAATCGCCATCGGAAAACTGAACCATTTTGGATGGCAACTGATTGATATTTTCGGCAATTTTCTCCAGGCGGGTAGCGGCGACCTTCAGATTGCCGATTTCAGAGGGTTCGTCAACATCGGAAAGCGAAAGCAGTTCATCATAGGTCTCTCTCAGCATGGTCGCCCATTGATTGATTTCGGATACCGCATTCGGAAAATAGGTTTCGATATCCCAATCCCGATAGCGATCGGTTCCTCCGCTCGTATATCGTTTGATCCGAAGCGCGAGAGACTGGATCTCGGACATCGCGAATCGGATGGTTTCGATCGTTTTGCGGTAAGGATAGTTGACCGCCTCGAGCGTAATCGTATGTTCGCCTTCTTCGAAGAAAAGCGATAGCGCTTCACCTTCCTCATCGACGAGCGTACGATTGAGAAATGACATCGTATACGGGAATGCATAACTCTCGAGAAGGTCGAACGGCACGTCGCCGTTGACCTTGATCTTACGGAAGGCGGGTAAGTCCTTGATGATATACTGACGGTATTTGAAGGACACGTGATAATAACCCGTTTCCGGCACGGTAAAGCGATATGTTACCGCTTGACCGCCATTTCGCCAGGAATCTCCGAAGATGGTGTTGAGTTTTAAGAATTGCGTGTCATAGAAAAGGTTGGACGGATCCTGTTCGGCCCGAAGATGAACGGACGGTTCCGTCCGGCTGTCCATCATGCGAGCGGACAGATTGATCGTCTCGCTGCCGAAATCGTGCGCCCCATGTTCCTCTAGATACGTTTCATAGGAAGGAATATCTTCAGCGGGAACATAATGGATGTTTCCGATCAGCAACGGACTGTTTCCATAGCCGATTTCGACAACATCTCCCTCTTCCAGACGGAATGCGAACAATCCGGGATGCATTCCCCTATAGTCATTGATCTTCCGATAACGCCAAGTCTTGATTTTCTCGGAACTCGGTTGTATGTCGTTGCCGTAACGATCGATCAGAAAGTCACCTGAGAACTGCCACTCGGCCGGTAAAACGATCGTCTGGCTCTCAAAGAAAGGATTCTCTCCATTGATCCGGATATCGATCTGTGCGCTTTCAATCGTGTTTTCGAAGTCATAATAATCGATCGCGAAGTGATAGAGTCCCGTGCCGGCAAACGGATGCGTGAATGCGACCGGATCATCCTGATCGAGCAAAAAAACGTTCGTATCGTTGTTTCGATCATACGAACGCACGATATGTCCATAAAGCGGATCGTTTAGACCCACCTGTTTTCCATCCACATCATCGGTCGCGATCTCGTGATCGACATCCGATGTTTCGAGTCCTTCCAAAGCATAGTCTGCTTGCAAAGCCGAATAGGTCTTGATCCGATTGTCATCGACACTCAGGACGTCTTCATAATCGTATGACAACGCTTGGGATTCAAAGAAATCATCCATGGATTGGCGTCTGAAAAAAGACGCCACGATGAAAAATGCGATTGCGAAAACGATGAGCAGCATCACCCACTTTTTGACGCTCATGTGTTTCAACCGCGTGATTACGGTGTCCATATACCCTCCAACATATGGGATTAAGGGAGAGAAAAATTCTCTCCCTTAAGTCCACTTATTCGTTATTCCGTACCGATTGTCGCCATTTTTTCCTGAACGAGTTCATTTGCCTTGTTCTCCCACTCCTGGGCGTATGTGGCAACCGATGCAGGTCCTTCGGCAACAAGGTTCTCCCAGTTATATGGGTTTTCAGGGTCATTGATCCAGGCCCAGAGATCCTTGTATCCGGGGAGCCACTTGTCGAGGTCCGGTTTGGCATATTCGATCCGGTCGAACGTCGCTTCGATGCCTTCGATACCATCAACCAATGCTTCAACTCGATCCCAGACACCCGGGTAATCGGCAGTCGGGAAACGATCGAGATATGCCGGTGTCTCACCGGCGTCAAGCGCGGCTTCGCGTTCTTCCTCATAGATCTCGAGGCGGGCGTTCCAGCCGTCTTTGCCGAATGTCATCCACTTCGCGAGTTCGAAAGCTTCCTCAGGGTACTCGGTTTGACTCGAGATCGCCTGATAATCGAGAATGGTCGGCGGGAAGAACCCGGCATCGCCTTGCGGATAGGGCCAGAAACCCAAATTGATATTGTCTTCGGCCGCTTCGTTTAAGACCCAGAACTGCCAGGAACCTTCGATGTCCATTGCGGCATATCCGGTCTGTATGAGATATCCTTGAAGCGCTTCGTTATTCTCGAGGTCTTCCGGCGTGAAACGGGTCGTCGTTCCGTCGGTCAACTGATGCAAAGCGACTTTTTCCTGCATGGCTTGGATCCAATCTTCGGACGTATAGTTGAAGCTTGTGCCATCCCACGTGTCGTATTGGACGTCCTCATCATGCATCATCGGCCAGACCTGCTGGAAATCGGGGGATCCATACCAGGTATCCAACCCAAGTACCAGATTCTCGGTGTTTTCGAGATCGAAATTCTTGATCTCATGAGCGATATTCACGAATTCTTCGAACGTCCAGTCCTTGACCGGATACCCGTTCTGATCGATCCGATAATCATCGGTCGTAAACAGATTCGCTCTTTCGAAAATATCGAGATTGATCATGATCCCCTTCAAGAACTGGAAAGAAGGCACGGCGTACCGTTTGCCGTTGTAAAGACCGGTAAGCGCGATGTTGTCATAGACGAAAGGCGTGTCCTCATCGGCATCCCAAAGGTCAGCGACGTCAAGCGTCAAACCGGCATTGACCACTGTCGGTACGTTGTCGGTCGCAAAGACATCCGGCAACAGTCCCGTTTGCGCGGCCGTAATCAGATTGCCGGTAAACTCGGCTCCGGTTCCGTCAATGTTCTTGGCAAGTGTCACACGGATGTTCTCGTTGGCGGCATTGAATCTGTCAATCATTTTCTGATTGAAACCGGGATCGCCCCAATCCGCATAGGTCAAGGCGATTTTCTGCACGTCATCGTTGTCATCACCGTTGCCGCAAGCGACAAGCGTGAAGACCGAAATCAAAACAATCAGCAGTATCAATAATCGTTTCATAGAATCCTCCTAACCCAAAACCGGATAGAGCAGGATTTCGTGAAGCACGAATTCTCCGGTTTCGGAAACGAATCCTTCACCGAGATCACCGAAATCGAGTTCGAACTTGAGATTCGTAACCGTTTCTTCGATGGTGAAATCCACGATGAAAGTCATCTCTTCATCGGCGTTGACCGAGAAATCGTATTTCGTGTCGGGAAGGATCGAAATCCAACCGGCATCCGGAAGAATCAGGTTCATTCTGAGATCGCGAGCGACGCTTGCCGTCAAACGAAGAACGAGCTGATAATCACCCGGGTCGAGCGTATCGATCATGTAATAGACGTGAGGTTGATAGGCTTCGCCCATCGCCGTAACGGTAACGAGCGCACCATTGTCATCAAGAACCATGAAACCTTCGCCACCACCGGAATTGTCATAGGTGTGATGGAGGACGGTTTCGAAATCGCCATTATAGACACTGTCGATCGCTGCTTCTTCACTATCCTTGATCTGGATGTTGTCAAACGCGATGAAGTGTTCTTCATCGGTGAAACTTTCGAAGGCATCACCGAACTCGAACTTGAGTATTTCGTTGCCTGTTAGTTCGGCAGGTGTCGAAAACGCGAGCGTATAGGTCGTTTTCACACCGCTCAGAGTTACGAATTCATCTTCTGCGGCAATGAAATTGGCCCAAACGCCGACTGTTGCCACCAAAGGTCTGATCGTGACATCTTCCGAGGCATACGCATCGAAAGAAAGCGTATACGTCGTATCCGGCAACAATTCAAGCAGTCCGTTTTCCTGGGATCCGCCCATCGCGACGCCGTCTTGAATCAATTGAAGGGTCCAGTTGGCACCCGTATAATTATAGGTATTGATCGCCATGACGAACTCACCGTCGACAATCGCACTCTCTCCGACCGTACCTTCCCAGTCGTTGAAGAACGCACGCCATCCGACGAGTCCGAAATCACCATTCGGTATGATCGGTTCCGCGTCGAGCGGATTGATTTCCACGTGTTCGAATGTGACGACGCCATCCGCGAAGCTTGCCGTATTTCCGAGTTCGAAGACGAGGTTGACATCGAATGTCGGATTCGTTACCGTAAAGATCACTTCATACGTGTCGAGTTCCGTTCCGATCGCAATCTCATCCTGTCTTGCGTATTCAACCCATGGATCGCCATAACCGAGTGCGACATTGATCGAACGTTCGACCGTTGCAGCAGCCGTGAACTGAACGCGGTAGGTGACGCCCTGTTCGAGCGTGATGCCTTGCTGGGAGAGTTTAACGGCCCATGCAGCGTCGCCACCACCGGTAATATCGAGTGCGAGCGTACCTGCTTCCTCATCGTGATCTGCGACGACAACAGGTGCAGCGCCCCAATTCTGCGACCAAAGTCCCCAGACAGGGGTTTCCGGATCGAGCGGAGTCTCGAAATCACCGTTGACCACGAGATTCTGATCCTTGAAGAGCAAGGAGACGACGTTGACGGTAACGACTTCTTCCGTTTCGTTTCCAAGTGAATCCTCAACGAAATACGTGACCGTGAAGACACCGTCTTGAGCCGTGTCGACCGATTCGACGACCAGACCTTCCGAATCCTCGATCGTTACGAGAATCGCATCCGTGACATCACCATCGGTGACGTCAAAAGCGGTAACGCCTGCCAACGGATCGAATGTGCTTCCGACGTTGATATTGAGCGACTCGACCAAACCACTGATGACCGGTCCGTCGAGGTCCTGATCGGGTTCCGATTCCGTTACCGTGATGTTGTCGAACCAGATCGTGGCGTCGATCATCTCTTCACCGATCGTTCCCATTTCAAAGAGCGGACCACCATTCTGGTTTTCTTCGTTCATCGTGAACTTGTAACTGTAAGTGGCCCATTCGGTTGTTATGACGCGTTGAATCGTGATGTTCGTCTTGAAGTCATTGAAATAGGGCGGCCCGTCGATCAGTTCACCGACTTGAAGATTGATCGTCTTTTCAACACTTGATTTCGCGTCAAAGGAAATCTCATAGGTCACACCTTGTTCGAAGGGAACATTCTGCTGTCCGAAACGTGGTGTAAACGTATTGGCTCCCGCGACAACCTCAGCGACGAGCACGCCTTCTTCGGCCGTAAGCGTCAATGCCGCGCCATCCGCCACATAGAACCCGTTGTCCGCATCATCCCAACCTGCCGTACCTTGTGAGAAGTCACCATTGAGTAGGAAGTCTCCTTCAGGGCGTTCGGGTTGCTCGACTGTGATGTAGCGCCAGTGTTGTGCGACGATATCCTCGATTCGGACCTCGTAACGAACCGCATGTTCACCGGTTACCGCCGTATTGAGGTCGCCTTCATCGGAAATATCCGAAGTCGATAGGAATGTCATATCCTCGGTGTAATCTTCTCCATCATTGCCGATCGCCGTGACCCCGTCAAAAACATTGAATTCCTCTTCGAAATCCAGGACCACATCATCAGCACCAACAAACGTGATGCTCGTCAGAGTCGTTCCTTCCAGTTCCTCACATGCGGAAACCAAAAAAACGAAAACTGCGACGAGTAACCATAAAAACGCGCGTCTTTTCATCTATTTTCCTCCTCTATTTTATAGACTATTTATGTTCTAAGGCACCATGATACCTTCAGCCTATCAAAATCCCCATGACTAACGATCGCAATCAAACTTCGATTGTTATTGCGGAACCATGTTGTCCGGTTATGGAAACCGCTTCAAGTCTATTATAATCGATTTTCTGAAATGTAAAGGCTTTTATGAAAAAAATCGAACTTTCTGTTTCCGCGTTTATCCGCGTCTCAATGGATCACTGTTTGTCCATCGGATTCGACATCCGATCATTTCGATATCACGAACGATGAAAGCGACGATCGAAATCCGGATCCGCATAAAGACGATCTTGAATTCATCATGTCAAGAATGTCTTCTGCATGCAAAATATCCATTGTCAGTCGAGAGCGGCGATTTTCACAGTGTGATGACCGTTTCGGCTTATCACAAGAAAATCTTCATTCGTCTGCCTCTTTCGATCACCGATCAAAGATCACGATATTCTCTTGATGGTTTAAACCTCGCCGTTCAGACTTGAATGAAGGATTTCTGACCTCCCAAGCATGCGCAGTACAGGGAAACATCTAAAAATATGCGATGTTTTAGCGAAACAGTGGAGTTCTCGTTTATTTTCGGGTAAAATTATAGGCATGTTCATCCGATTGAACCGAATATCGAATCACAATTTGCAAAAGGGAGAATTACTCATGGTCACGATCATTGAAATATCTCAAACTGTCGGGATGTTCGATACTTCAAACTTGCCCCTGCTCAACAACTATTCCGACGTCAGCGAAAAATCGCGCGAACGCATCGTCCGAATCGCCACGAAGCCGGTTACGTACCGAATGCCACCGCACAAAGCCTCGTCCGTAAAAAATCGAACACGATCGGCGTTATCTACCGCCCAAACGCGGCTTCAAAACCTGTTTTTCGCGGAAATACTGGATTCCTTTCGCCGCGATCGAACAGAAAGGATACGACACGCTCCTTCTCTCGAATCAAAGCAAATCCGGATCGGGCTTCATCGACCGGACACGATTCAAGCAGGTTGACGGACCGCTTCGTTCGCAGCCGGTCGAAACGTCAACGATTTCATCGAAAGTCCGAGATCAATCTGCCGGGATCCTGACACTCGATCCCCCCGCTCTTTCCGAAAACTCGATCTATTCCGATTCGTACGCGGCCATACAGAAAGCGTGTGTGTATTGTATCGACTCGGTCACCGCAAGATCGCCTTCATTCAAGGTGATCTCACCTTTCTGGTCGGCAAAAAAGCGCTTCGAAGGCTAAGCATCGACTTCATGAAAGAAAACGAACTCGAACCGATCTACAGTTCAAAGACGAAAACAAAACGTTTTCGATCGATGAAGGTTATCAGACGATGCACGCCATCTTCGAAGAAAACGGACTCCCGAGGCGGTGTGTGTGCGTCTTCCGACCTCATGGCACTCGGCGCGATCAAGTATTCCCAAACAAACGGGTTCAACGTTCCTGAAGATGTTCCCGATCATCGGTTTCGACAACATGCACTTCTGTGACATTCTCGAACCTCGGTTGACATCGATCAAACAGACTACCAGCACGTCGGCACGCTCGCCGGCAACGTCCTTGACGGACATGATCGACGTTTGTAAAAGACTTTACGATCGAACCGATTCGGATCGAAACGTCGATCGTAGTCCGCGACAGCTGCAAGAGGCGGATTCGACATGAAGGATATGAACGAGAAGACTTGCGTGTTCAAGACGGACTTTTCCAATATGACGGGACTGACCGGACGATATGGAATATCGAAACCGGGGATCGCTGGGCAAACAATGAAAACAGAAATATGTCGACGAGGAGAAACCGTTTCATCGAAGATGGCATACTCACGCTGAGGGCGACCAAAGAAGGTCCGGACTACCATTCGACTCGAATCAATACTTTGGGAAAGATGCACTTTCGTCACGGTACGTTTTTCTTTCGGGCGAAAATGCCGAAAAAGGAAGAGGGAGTTGGCCCGCCATCTGGTTGCTGGGCACATCGGTCAAAAAGAGCTTCGGATGGCCGAAATGCGGTGAAATCGACATTCTCGAATACGCCGGTAACAGACCCGAAACGATTACGAGCGCCCTTCATACCCAGGCGCGCAATCACAAACGAAACAATGAACGCATCGCTTCAATCGAAATCGATGATCTTCGAGCGATTGTTTCACGATTACATGCTTGTCTGACCAGGGATGCTCTCCGCTGATCGACGGTCATGAACTGAAAACGTTCGAGCGAAAGGATACGGATGGTCATGACGTCTGGCCTTTCGATGATCCTTTCTATCTCATCATCAACCTCGCCGTCGGCGGCTGGTACGGCGGTCCGATCCATGACGAGGACTTTCCCTTCGATTTTCAGATCGAACGCATCGAGATCCATCAAATCGAATCCTGATCAGAAAGAGGGCGCACCCGGTGCGCCCTCTTTGTTTTTTGAATACTATGCTGTTTTAAAGTAGACATTGATCTTCTTGACGTTCTTGTCGCGAATCGCATGCGCGAGTTTTCCTTTGACGACTCCGCCTGCGATCGCGTGTTCGATCTCACCCGTGACGACCATATGGTCCACGGAAAGGCGCGGATCATAGGTATCCAGTCCGGTCGGATTGTGATAGGTCACATCGATCGTCTTGAAGAGTTTGACCGTAACGATGCCATCCTTGAAAAACCGCTTGGACAGTTTCGGCGACAGCGAGAAAGAAAGTTCATCATCAACCACCGAAAAGAGCCGATCTCCCAAAAACATATAGCGCCACATCGATAGCACTTCGGCGGTCGACCCCGTCAGACGTGAGACGAAGCCCTGTCCGTGTTTTTTCGGATCGGGATTGCTCGATGTCGCCAGAAAGGAACAGTTTTCCAAGGGAGAACGACCGTATCGAAGCGGGTCCATGAAACAGGTCAAATTCGTCTCGATCTCCTCATAGAACGCATCATAGAGTCCGGCTTTGAGAACCCCGAGCAAGTACTTGTACGTCATGTGAAGAAAGTTCGATTCGCGTTCCAGCCATCCGGGCGTAAACGCACGTATCCGGCCGATCTCATGAGACCAATCGGACAGAGACTCGCTCGTCTGATAGAACTTGAGCTTCTGATCATAGAGGCCGCTCTTCCGTACGTGTCGATAGATGCTTTCTCCTTCTTCCTTCGTCCCGAATCCCTTCAGATATCGGGCAGGGGCTTCGAGGAAGGCGGGAAGAGGTTCCATTTCAAAAGCTTCGACCTTCACGACGGGCAACCCGTAGTTTCCGATGACGGGCCCGTTCTCATCCAGGATCGGTCGATGGGAAACCGCCTTGAAGATGAGATAGGTCGGCATGACCTCGCCGAGTCCTTTGGCGGAAGCGATCGCTTCCTCGAGCTTGTCATCGATCGCCTTGAGAACGGCGAGAACGTCCTTGGCCTTGCAGGACGTGACGTGTTGCGTGCTTTTCAAGGATTCACGGTAATTCTCAAGAGCGGTCATCCGCAGATCCCAGGCTTTCATCGGATCTTTTTCGTCGATTTTCCCGTAACGTGCCATCAGAGGGACGACCGATTCGAGCAAACGGACGTTTTCTTCGGGATGGCGTTCGACGACCGAGATCAGGAAGGTGACGATCCGTCTGAGTTCGATCGTTTCGGACACACCCGATCCGAATAGTCCAGGCAAACCGTTCATCGCGTCATTCCAGCCCGGTTTGTTCGCTTCATAGGACAATCCGATTCCGGCGGGATCGAGGTGTCCGTATTTGTTCAAAACGAGAATCAGAAGTTTTCCGAACAGATTGACCTCGACCAATCCCTCGTCGTTTGAGAGCCATTTCTCGTGATTTTCTCTACTTTTCAGCGCACCGTACTGACGTACTTCACCGTCTTCCCGCAAAACGTATTTCATCCGTCTCGATACGACATCGACGGGTGAAACGAAAAAGGGATAGGATCCTTCGAACATCAGCTCACAAAGCCGGTCGGGATAGATCGAGAGATAGGCGTCGATCAGGTCGTAGAGATAAGTGAAATGGTCTTCCCAGTAGCCTTCGCCGTGGTTCGCCTCGACCGTTACGACGCTCGAAGCCAGAATACGCTTCATGAAAGCCTCGTCAAACGCTCCTTCCCGATCGAGCAACGTCGCGAGCATACCCGGCGTATACGGTTTTTCAAGTAGGTCTGCAATCTGGCCCGAAAGACCATCGGTCTTTCCGCGATAATGGAATTTCAGGCCTTCGATACTGAGTGGATTGTATCCGTCGGCCTGAATCAGCGAGGCGAACTGGTCAAGATTGAACGCGCCGATTTCCGGTTCGAAAAAGATGTCGTTTCGCCGGTTCTGCAGGACATCACGGAAATTTCCGTTGCCTTGGGAAAAGTAGGACGGTTCGAGATTGAAAAAGTTGTAGTCGCGTTCGAGATCCCCGTGTTTGCGGGAATAGATGTAGTAGCCGATCTTCTTGTTTTCGTCTCAATGACCAGGGCGCCCCCACGAAGAAGATTGTCGGAAATCAACTCTGTCTGACGTAATCATCGAAAAGCGGGCGGGAGGTCCGCGTGCTTACCGCACGTGTGAGATCCTCGTGAAGCACGCGATTTTCTTCTTCCTTGATGACGAAAACGTCCGGATCAAGCGTGTCCGCGAACGTCTTGACCGACGATTTGTCCTTGCCGTGACCGAAGATCCCGCAAACGTCATGTGATCGGTAAGCACGCATGACGCGCGCACTCATGGCGCACGGCACCTGATTGACGTACCTGAGGCGTGTTTCTGAGCTCATCGAGCGTATGCCCGATCAATCCGTAAGGTGTCGAAAGCGATGTGTCTTCCGAAAAATGAGTTGTAATCGCTGATATGGAATCGATGATCAAGACCTTTGGTCAGATAGAAGTTGCCGTCATGCATGCTTTCACTTCGGCCGAGTCACCGTTTGCGCGGTGAACGGTAGAACACGAAATCCTCTTCGTGTTCACTGCGCATCCAGCTCTGCTAGGTTCGGAGATCGACTTGTAGTTTCCGTGTTTGACACCGGCAGGAAGAATCTGGAGTAAGGCCGTCGATGATCTCGATTGTTCGAGGATGACTCCGAGGTTTTTGATCTTAACCTTTCGAACGAGCCCGGCGACGCGGGCGTTTTGCAAGTGTAAAATAGGTGATCGAGATTTCGATTCCGGATTTCCTCGTTCGTTCCGTGATGGAGACCTGGTCCTGGCGATCGAGAGTGCCTGATTTTCACCCTGCTCTTGAAACATTCGATCACGTTTCCGTCAACCTTGGAGAAAGGTCCTGAAACCGATGACCGAGACGTAGTGATAGGTTGATTGGCGGGGGTAAAACTCCATGATCGCTCCGTTTTTGTGCCCGAACGCCAAAGGAAGCGATGAGTTGTCCTCGGTTGACATAAAAGGCCCACATGGGAATCTATGTGACCGGCTATGCCGCTCGAAACTTGAGAAGGTCTTTTTTTCTGATAGTTTTCGGGATTCGGTAGACGTTTCGCGTGTTCTTTCATGTCAATATCCTTTCATGAGGCCGATTTTGTGCCGTTTCGCGTCGAACGAGTTTGACGGGGTAGTTTCGTAATTTCGGGTAACCGCATTTCCGGATGTTCCATCAATGAGATAAAGGCGTTTGGCGGCCATCTCGCTCGAGTGCTCTTCGATCCGGCGATCGTCGTCAATGGTGGCGTGAAGTGCTTCGCGAAGGATATGTCATCGAATCCGATGACCCTGGATGTCGTCGGGAACCGTGATCTTCGAATCCTTGAGACCTTCAGTACACCGAGCGCGATGTCATCACTGCTTACGAGAAGCACTTCCGGGCAGTTCCTCGTTTTGAATGAGTTCCATGACGGCGTTGTAGCCAGCGTGAATCCGAAACTCTCCGCGAACGAGACATAACCGTCCCGTTTTTCAAGGCCGTACGTATCGAGATACTTTTCATAGGCCAGATAGCGTTCTCGAACTGTTCGACCACATCGGACCGGAAATCATGCCGACGCGCTTTTTCTTCAGCTCATCCCGGATATACTCGAGCGTGATCTTGATTCCAGAACATTGTCACTGATGATCGTATGCAGACCTTTGAGCAGCATATCGGTCGAGACACAGGGAATATCGCTTTCGATCAGTTCGTAGAGTCCTTTGTGATTTGTAGTTGCCGACAACGATGAGCCGTCGACGCGCTTGTTGACACACCATTCGTAAGAGGACAACTCATGCTTCCCGAGCTTTTTGACGATGAAGCTGAGATCGTAACCCCTCTTTTCCATATATGTCTTGAAGTTTTGGAGAATGCTCGAAAAAACGAGTGTTCAAACCGATATTCGCTTCCCTCGGTAAACAACGATTCCGACCCCGAATAGGTCTTTTTCGACTTCAACATGCGGGCGCTCGTCGTCGGCACATAGCCGACGGGTCTTGATATGCGCGAGAACGCGCTCCCGAGTCGCGTCGCTGACGTTTCACTCTGATTGAGTACCTTGGACGTTCCGGTGCGAGATTGAGTTCTTCGGCGAGCGTATAGTCGCCGTTTTAGACATGTCCTTCACTTCCGTTCATAGACTTTGACATAGAAAACTGAAACGATGAACGGGAAGAGACGAATCATCGATCGTTCCACCCCCAAGTGCCACCGAGTGCGAGATTGAGAATGAGGTAGAACGGTTGGTTGAAAGGCCACGTTTCAACGGTTGAATCCGGATCCCGATCGAAACGAATGACGATGTTTTCGATTCGAGATAATTCTCGATGTGATCATTCTCCCATTCGACCGCATACTCATGGAAATCCTCGCCAATCCCGATTTGGAATGACGTGTATTGAGCTGATTGTTGTTGTGTGCCGGTTTTCCGAGTGGAGACTGAAGTGAACGTGATCGGGGTCGTGTCCGACGTGTTCCATCATGTCGATTTCTCCACACGTCGGCCATGGGACACCTTCTTTCATGTTCGTTCCCAGAAGCCAGATCGCCGGCCAAGTTCCATGACCGACGGGCAGTTTGGCCATGATTTCGATACGCCCACGCTCGATATGCTTTTTTCCATAGGTCGTGAGTTTGGCTGACGTATATGCTCGATTTTTATGGTTTTCCTTTAGGGCTCGAATCGTCAGAATACCATCCTTTACGAAAGCATTTTCCAGACGATCCGTATAGAACTGTTCCTCGTGA
Organism: Acholeplasmataceae bacterium; assembly: GCA_018399615.1. GTDB lineage: Bacteria > Bacillota_I > Bacilli_A > Acholeplasmatales > Acholeplasmataceae > RECG01. The sequence continues at coordinate 2,117 of JAGYNT010000017.1, read as the reverse complement.
TTTCCAAAGCCGTGCCCTCCGGTTTCAAGCTGCCAGTATCTTGAATCGGGGGGGCCATCGATGGCAAAAAGGTCTTGCCAGACGCATTCGTATCCCATGTTTTCACCCTCGTCTTTCCTCATTTTAGCAGATATGTCTTTCTTTCAAGTTATGCGATTCGCCAGGAAAACCTCGATGTCTCCGGCAAGCGAATCGAACGCATTCACGACCTCGACACCGAATACTTCGATGGACTCGATCTGGTAGTTCCCGTAATCGAGGCGATCCGGATTGTGGTAGGTAACCGTTCTCGTTTCACCGAAGAGATCGAGCGTGATGGCGGTTTTGCCGTCGATGAAATCGTCTCGGACCAACTTCGGCTCGAGTGACAGAATGCCGCGAACCATCTTGACGCCGAAGACTTCGTCACGGAGAACTTTGAGCATCCAGCTCGCCGACCCGGTCAAGTAGAAATACTTGCCGATCCCGCGATCGTTGAAGTATTCGGGAATACCCACCCAGGTTTTCGAGTCTTCGTCTTGTGCGCGCTTCAAAATGCCGATCAGGGCCTCGCGCCCTTCTTTGACGAAACCGTAGCGATAGAGTCCATAGGCGTACATGATGGCCATATGGGAAAAAACGGCTCCGTTTTCCTTGTGTCCGTAGGCGAACGCGAACGCGCGTCCGATGGAAAGGAAATCGTGTTTCGCTTCACTGTTCAGCCGGTAGCCGCCAAGATCATGCGAAAAGAGTCTCTTGTGACAGATATCGGCCATGGACCGCGCGTGATCTTGTGTCGGAATGCCGCTCATCAAGGCGATCGCCTGTCCGGTCAGCTGAACTGAACCGTTTCGATCGAGCGGCTTGCCGTGATCATCATAATAGGAACGATAGACGCCATTGACATATGCGTTTTCTCTTAAAAAAGCAATTCTCCGTTCGGCGATCTTTGCGAGAACCTTCGCGAGATTGGCGGTCTTATGGGATTGTCTGCATCCGTCGAAATGTTCGATATGACGGAAATAATCCTCGATATCCGCTTTCGGTTTCAACAAGGTCGCGATCCCATGATAGATTTCAATCTCATCGACAGATAGCTGGTCGATCAAGGAAGACAGCACCATGATGTTTTTCGCATACATGTGCGTGAAAGCGACGGTCTCTCCACGTCGCTTGGCCAAATCGAGTCCATCATTCCAATCCGCCCCTTCCAGACGCACATACCCGTGTTCCCCGGTATTGTGAAATCCGGTCAGATTTTGAATCAGAAGGTGTTCCAGAATCGTCCCCCGGTATGTCGTGCCATCCGGACTTTGGACAACACGAGATCCGTCGTCTTTGATCGTCTTTCTCATGTAGTTTGCGAACTGATCCTTGAAATAGGTTTGTGTCATAAGCAGGAAATCCAAATCATTCGTCTCATGGATATACATTTCGACCGTCAGAAGCGGCCACGCACCGTGATCCGACCATAGCCTCAAGATGGCATTCCGGTCCGCTTTGAATGAACCGGGTCGATCACCGATGATCGTCGCATTCGACCCGTCGATTCGTACGCCGGCGAAATTGGCATGAAGCATGTCATAGACGGACGCGTCATGGTCCATGATCATGGCGAGCAAGTCCTGCCAGAGATCACGCCAACCTCTGCCACCCCGACCGTAGTCGTGATGCGGCAGATAGGAGTTGCCCAAGACGCGTCTCAAGAGCGGTTGCAGGACGACCCAATCGAGCTGATCGCGCGTCTTCCTGTCAAGAAAATGAAACGAAAGCGGGGAATGCTTGCGTTCGAAGTGCTTCGTCACGCTTCGTTTCGCCTTTAAAAAGGCTTGGGCGTTCAAGTACCGCATGCCTTCATCGATCGAAGTCTGCCGATCCTCATGAATGCCGATGGCCATGAAGAGATCGATCGAAGCCCCCGGTTCGACCATCACTTCTTCAAACCCGAGCGCACCCATCGCTTCGTATCCTGCGATCTGTTTTTCATCTGTCGTTCGGTCGAGCCCTTTGGGAAAACGCAAGGATCCACCCGAAACAAAATCATCCAAAACGGGTATGTAACGATCGATCGACATCGATTCGCTCGCAGCGAAAAGACCATAGATCGTGTGATTCGGCTCATGCCCCCGCTCATTGAA
>JAGYNT010000169.1 GCA_018399615.1 Acholeplasmataceae bacterium | reverse complement strand
TTGATGAGCGCCGCCACGAAAGCGATGATGAGCGATACTCTCGTACCGTACATGACACGGGCGAGCAAGTCACGTCCGTTTCGGTCGGTACCGAGAATGAACGTCAGGTTCCAGATCGTGTCATCGGCCTCTTCGAACTCTTCCCCCTCGTAGATGAGGATGAAATCGACAGTGTCGGAATCGGTCTGATTCGCGAAATCGGCGATGACCGATGCGATCTCGTTTCCCTCTTCGTCAAAAAGACGATACGTATAGGTTCGGTTGATGAAGTCGTCATCCCGTTCCTGAAAACGGGCGAGCAGATGCCCGTCTTCGCTCACATGGATCAAGTCGAGCATGCCGGACATGTAGACGTAGAGGTCGTCATCGAGCTTGTATACGTCGAGTCGTGGGGGGATGTTCTTGTAGTCCCGGTGTTGCTTGTTGTAGCTGTACGGGTTGATGACAGGTCCGAGAATGGCGAAGAACATGACGATGACGACACTGATGAGACCGACAAGCGCCAAACGGTTCTTTTTCAGTCGGCGCCAGACGTCCTGCCAATAGGTCAGACTTTTACGGACCTGTTCCTTGTCTTCCCGTCGTTCACTTGAGATGTAGTTGAAGTCGGTTTTCTTCATAGGCTCTCCTTAGTCCGATAGCCTGATTCTCGGGTCGAGCAGCGAATACGCGATATCGACCAAGAGGACCATGATGATGTAGAATATGGCATAGAACAACGTCACACCGATGATCAGGGTATAGTCGCGTGCCCCGATCGATTCGGTGAAGTATTTTCCGATTCCGTTGATGACGAAGATCCGTTCGATGACGAAGCTCCCCGTCATGAGTGCGGCAACCATCGGTCCGACGTAGGTGACGACGGGAATAAGACTGTTTTTGAGGGCGTGTTTGTAAATGACTTTGAATTCGGACAGACCGTTCGCACGAGCGGTTCTGACGTAGTCCTGACGAAGCACTTCGAGCATACTCGATCGGGTGAGTCTCGAGACGAACGCGAGCGAGTATCCCGCAAGGGCGACGACAGGACCGACATAGGAGATCGGTCGATCGAGCCCCCCGACCGGCATCCAGTCGATGTTCTGGGCGACCAGAATGAAGAGCGACCCCACGACGAAACTCGGTACGGTTATCCCGATGGTCGCGAGGATCATGACCCCGTAGTCGATCGATGAGTTGGCCTTTAGGGCGGAAATGACGCCAAGCGGAATGCCGATGATGACGACGAAGAGTACCGCGAGCCCACCGATCCTGGCGGTTTGGGGAATTCCGGTAGCCAGCAGTTCGTTGACGCTATAGGCAGGTTTTCTGAAGGATGGACCCAAGTCCCCCTGGAAGAGGTT
>JAGYNT010000168.1 GCA_018399615.1 Acholeplasmataceae bacterium | reverse complement strand
TTGCCGGGTATCTATTCACTTTCTCCATACAGTCTCGAAGAAGAGATTTCCCGCAAATACCTTTTCGAAGAGGATATCGATCTCATCATCAACATCATCGATTCGACGTCGATCGAACGAAGTCTCTATTTGACGACACAACTCTTCGAACTCGATATTCCCGTCATCATCGCCATGAACATGACGGATCTCGTCATGAACAACGGGATCAGAATCGATCTCGACATACTCGAAAAAGCGCTCGATACGACGCTTGTTCCGATTTCCGCCCTGAAGAAGACCGGGATCGTCGATCTCATTTTGACGATCAACGAAAAACGATACCGAACAGCGAAGGACCACCGCATTTTCGACCATGAACTCGAAGAAGCGCTCAGGAAAATCAAGGACGAACTCGACGGTGAGCATAAGCGCTTCATCGCCGTCAATCTCATCGAGGAAGACCATCGTTTCGTATCCTACAGGACGCCTGTCATCGACGGGATCGTCCAAGGTGTCAAGAAGCGCTATGTGCGAGACATGGAACAGATCATTGCCGATGAACGCTATCGCCATATCGAATTCGTTCGCGATGATGCGATCAAGGTGACGCATCAGAATAAGACGATGACCGACCGGTTGGATGCGATCTTCCTCAACCGCGTGTTCGCGATTCCGATTTTCATGGTCATCATGTTTACGGTCTACTATCTCGCCGCCGGACCCATCGGCGGATGGACGGTCGGTATGGTCGAGGTCGTTTTCGACTTTTTCAGCGAAAGAATGACCGTCTTTCTTCAAAACGTCGGGGCATCCCCGTGGTCGACGAGTCTCGTCGTCGACGGGATGATCGCCGGTGTCGGAGCCGTCCTCGGTTTCGTGCCCCAACTCATGATTCTCTTCCTTTTGATCTCGCTGCTTGAAACGAGCGGATATATGTCCAGGATCAGTTTTTTCCTGGACAAACTCTTCCAGAGAGTCGGTTTGTCCGGCAAATCGCTCATTCCTTTCATCATCGGCAGTGGCTGCAGCGTACCGGCGATCATGTCGGCCAGAACGATTACCGATGAAAAGGAAAAGAAGATGACGATCATGTTGACGCCGTTCATTCCGTGTAGCGCCAAACTCCCGATCATTACGCTTTTCGCGGGTTATTTCTTTACCAACCGTTCGGGTCTGGTCAGTGCGTCCCTCTACTTCATGTCGATCGCGATTATTCTGATTTCTGCTTTCATTCTGAAAAAAGTCTATTTCAAAGGGCGTCCGTCAAGCTACATTTCGGAGCTTCCGAAATACAAGCTTCCCAGCCTGAGATACGTGACATACGACGTATCCGGCAAGACGCTCGCGTTCATCAAAAATGCCGGATCGATCA
>JAGYNT010000167.1 GCA_018399615.1 Acholeplasmataceae bacterium | reverse complement strand
TCATTAAAGGAAAAAAACCCTTTCGAAAGGGTTTTACACGGCTAAAATATATGACTTAGTGTCAAATGTTTTTGGAAAATAACTGATATAATATATCTTGTTATGTGTTTGGTTGGTTAAGAGAAGGAACCCCCATGGGGGTTCGCCGTTTTTTCGTTACGAGAAACGGGGATGGGCGATGGATTTGAGCATATTGTATCGTCCGGTCATTTTATGGCCGATGACATCAAACACATCCCTGGGATAAAACCGATAGGGTTCGAAGTGGTCCGTCTTGAAAACGGGACAGACATGGTTGGATAAGTAAATCTCTTTCAGATCGAGACGATTGACATGATGCTGGCGGATCTGAAGCCGCTTGGTGATCATGGGAAGCGAATGGGCTTTGGGACGTGAAGTGAAAAGGGACGCAAGCACATGGGAGATGTGACCTTCCATCGAACAGCCCTTGAAAAGCGGATGCGATTGATGCTTGATGAACCGCCAATTCGACAGAAGATAATCGCGTTTTTGGGCGATGACCGCTTCACGGCGGGGTTGGTTGCGGATCAGAATCCGACACAATTCACGGAAGAGCTTTTTTCGGGGTGATTTGAGATAATCCCGGAGGCGATGCTTGATTGAAGGGTCTTTCGAGATGTGGTTGATGGCCTGATGCATGTGGAAGCGATCGAGGACCACAACGGTCTTGATGTTGCTTTGAATCGTCAGGTCAATCGCAGACATGTTGATCCAGTTCGCACCGTCACCGGAAAGAATGATATGCCTGAGGGCATCGACGTTGTAGGTGTGGGTGATGTAATCCAGAAGTTTTTTCCGGAGGTCCGATGCGCTCTTATCGGACGTGATCACATGACGGTCCACGAGGTGTTTGCGCTGTTTGTATGTTTCCCCGATGTCCGTGTAGACGACCGCCGCCTTGATCTCTTTCATGCGATGATCGTTCTTCTGTGTGTGGACCCATTTCTCATCCAGTTGGACGTATAAGGTTTTTACGTCGTCTTTGCCTGCTTCGATGTGCACATCCATCTCGGCTTGTTTCACCACGTTGTACACGGTTTGTCTGGATATCGATGCGAGGCGTTTGTCGGCTAGGGATTTGAATCGTTCACCGATCTTGTCCCCGACGATCTCACCGGTTTGGATGTAGGAGTGCGACGCGCTGTATTCGATGATGTAGGCTTTGATCATCGGATCGTAATAATCGTGTTTCGGCAGGGAAAACAGCCGATCGACATAAAAGAATCCGTCAGTGTTCGATCCTTTGGGCACATAGTATTCCCGTTCAAAGGATATCTCACCGAACAGTGTCATGATGGTCCGACGGTATCGCCCTTTTGTGTAATACAACTGT
>JAGYNT010000166.1 GCA_018399615.1 Acholeplasmataceae bacterium | reverse complement strand
TTCCAGATCCCGTCGACGGCCCAGTCCAGAGAAGCCTGCAGAATGACGAAGGACTCGGTGTAGGTGGCGATCTTTTCATCGTCTTCGTCTACGACGGTCCAGGTCGGCAGTTCGTCTTCGGCGAAGTCTTCCCACGACATGGTCGGGGACATGTTGACGAGCTCTTCGTATTTTTCGAGGAAGTCGTCGAAGCTGTTGAAGTCATAGGACATCTTGAAGATGCGGTGAACGCCATCGACTTCGACTTCTTCGATCGTCATCCAGGTCGGAGCGTTTTCTTCGAGCCACGTCTGGATGGCACCGAGTCCACCGTCGATGTGCCAGTCGTTGACGACGGCACCCTTGCCTTTGGTGCCTTCCGGATCCTCGGGGTTCGGGATCGGGTCTTCGGATAGCGTGTCGTCCATGATGTCGATCAGGATGACGCGGGTTCCGCCGCCGCGGCTATTCGAAAACGTCGTTTCAACACCGACTTCGGCGGGCCAGCATGCGTTCAGCAAAAGACCGAACACGGCCATAACGGCCAGTAACAAGATTTTTCTTTTCATTTTTTCTCTCCTTTGTTTTTTTATCCTTCTTCGCCCAAATAAACGACGTATTTATTCAGACGCAATGCGATAACCGTAAAGATCAAGACGATGACCAGAAGGATCCAGGCCATGGCGGATGCCATGCCCATGTTCCGGTCGGCGATCATCATGTCGAAGAGGTAATAGGCGTAGTAGTAGGTCGCTCGTGCCGGACCTCCCGAAGTCATGATGTAGGCGATCGTGAAGACCTGGAAACTGCCGATCAGTCCCATGATGAAATTGAAGTAGATCGAAGGGGTCATCAGGGGAAGCGTGATGTAATAGGTTTTCTTGAGCCAGCCGGCTCCGTCGATCTCAGCCGATTCATAGAGGCTGTTCGGGATGTCCTGCATCTGGGCCAGATAGATGACCATCGATCCGCCGACCGTCCAAAGTCCCATCAGGATGAGTGAGAACTTGGCCGTCCTTTCGGCCTGGTGCCACCGGAGTGGCTCCATGTCGAAGAGACGGTAGACGGGCCCCAGGATCTCATTGATCAGACCGAAAGACGGTTGGAAGAGCCAGAGCCAGAGGAGCGACATCGCGACGATCGAGACGACATTCGGCAAATAGAAAAGCGTCCGGTAAAGGCTCATGCCACGGATCTTGTTGTTGAGAAGAAGGGCCAGAGAGACGCCCAAGACGATACTCAAGGGGACGGCCAGCATGACGTGGTAGAACGTATTGCCGAGTGATTTCCAGAAGATGTCGTCGTTGAAGAAAAGAATACGGTAATTCGTAAGTCCGATGAACTTCGGGAAACTGAGCATGTTGTAGTTGGTGAAACTGATGTAGAA
>JAGYNT010000165.1 GCA_018399615.1 Acholeplasmataceae bacterium | reverse complement strand
CTCGCCACGATCGTCGGTGTCCTCGTCGAGGTCCCCGTCATGCTCTTTCTGGTCAAGATCGCGAACAGAACGAAATCGTGGTTCCGTCAATCCAAACCCATGCATGCCTGAAATGTCCAAGTTCATTCACATAGAACAAGGCTCTCGGTCGATGACGACCGAGGGCCCTGTTGTTTTAAAATGAACCGTTCATCCGGTTCAAAGCTTTTACACCACCCTTAATCGATGATGACGCCCCATGACATGAAAAATCAAATGACGCGACCACAAAAAAGCGGGATTTCTCCCGCTTGATCCATACATGAACAATCGTCATTCAATCGTGAACACGTCTCCCTCTTCGCCCAGAAACTCGATCAGACTTCCGGCCGGTATGAAAACCGACTCATCGTCGAAAAGATTGTCATAAAGGATGTCTTCCTCACCGTAGGCGATGACACGACCGCCTTCAGGAACCGTGAGTGTGACGTTTAGATCCTCGGAAGCGACAAACCACTTGACGTAACCGTCGTCACCGATCGTGACTTCATGTGTTTCCATCGTCATGTCGAGCGCGAGACGGAACGGCATATAGAGCGCTCCGGAAAGCCAGATCCAGTGATCGCCTTCTCGGTCGACCAGTTTCATTTCGGTAAGGTCTCTGAGTGCCTTCGATGCCATACCCGCGTAATCCGACGTATGGATACGTTTTATGCCATAAAAGTTCACATATCCGGGAAGATCCTCGTAATAGCTGAGTTGCTGCACGTGCGTCCCAAGAATTGCCGAAGTCTCTTTCGGATGGCTGTCGACACGCAACCAGAGGACATCATCTTCCGGCAGGTCGAGCGCGATCGGTTCCGTGATATCGGAAAGTTTCTCGCCAGCGGGCGTCCAGAACAGGTCGGCGACATCACCGAACATGTATTGCATGATATAAGACGTGCCAGCCACCGTCTTGAAAAAGATCCTCATGTTACTCCCGATGTGGAAGAGGTCATTCAAATAACTCATTTCGATACGGAGCACTCTCTGACCGTCCTGATAAAGATTGAACCACGCCCGGTCTTCCTCTTCATCGAACTCGATTTCCGCCAATTGGTCACCCATGGCGTAATAACCGGCATATGCGTACAGATCCGGATCGATCGTCTGTTGTTCCCATACCGGTGGCCTGTCATCATCGACTTCGATGAACCCCTGTTCGTCGAGATAGATCTCTAGAATCTCAAAGGCTATTTCGATGGCACCGAAAGTGAGTCCGCTTCCCGTAAAGGCGATCGAAACATCGATCGAAGGCACCGTATAGACCATGGATTCATATTGGCCGGTTGCTCCACTCTTGCCATAGAGCAGGAGATCCGGGTCCGAGAAAACGGAAAGACCGGCGAA
>JAGYNT010000164.1 GCA_018399615.1 Acholeplasmataceae bacterium | reverse complement strand
ACATACGCGGCGACCAAGGCGGCGCTTGCCGCCTTCGTCAAAGGCTTTTCGCATGAATGCAACGACAATCAAAAACTCAAGATCGTCTATCCGGTGGCGACCGCGACGCATTTCTTTCATGTTGCCGGTCAGAAACACGCCGCCTCCATGATCCAGACACCAAAACACGTGGCCAAAACGATTATACGTGGGATCAATCGAAGAAAGATGGATATTTATCCTTCCAAGCTCTTTCGAATCGTTTACAGGATCATGCCGTTCGCCCTGTCATCCTACGTCCGACGTGAAAAGAGGCTACTTGAGGCTACAAAAGAGAAATCATGATCAAAGAAGGCGTTCCCGGGCGGAACGCCTTCTTTTATCGTTTCAATCTTTCTTTTTCCGATCGAGTTCAAGGGCGATATAGAGACTGACAAGATCCTTGATGTGACGCGGATTATATCCGGTCAGGCTCGCGATCTTGTTCAAGCGATACTGGACGGTATTCTTGTGTATGTAGAGTGCTTCGCTTACGGCATTGATGGAACCGTTGTGGGCGATGTAGTTCAAAATGAGATCGCGGACTTCCGAGATTTCTTCCTGGGTCATGTTTTTCAGCACGCGTTTGGGAAAGTCCATGTTCGCGCTTGTCGCCAGACTCTGAAAGAGGAAATCGAGACTCGCCCCGTCGAACTGCGAGATCGACCCGCTGTCCCGGTTCATTTCGAACTCGACGACCATGTTCGCCTGCTTGTAGGACTGATAGAAGTTGGCGATGTCCTTGACTCTCTCCGATATGCCGACGGTGATTCTGACGTGGTACTTGTTTTCGACGTAGGCTTTGATGGACGAAAAGGATTCGATGAGTTCATCGTAATGCTCGACTTGCGTGAGCAACATGAACTTCGAGCCCGCTCGAGCCAGAATATCCTCGATGCTGATACGTTTTTCGATTGAATTGTAGATCATGTTGCTGAGCTCGATGTTCTGCATGTCGAAATTGCTCAGTTCCGCGATCAGGAAATATCGATATTTTCCGGGGTCGTAACTGAGTTCGTCCATTTTGAGCTTCAGGATTTCGGGATTGAACTTGTCTTTGGTGATAAGTTCCATGATGACGCGATTGTTTTCCCGTTTGAACTGCTTCTGGGCGTTCAAAAAGTTTTCCTTGATCAATATTTCGCTCATCTTGACGATGATGTTGGAAAAAGCGATGATGTCTTTCGCTTCACCGGTAATGCCGACGATCGCGATCAGATTCTGTTCATAGAAAATTGGCAGATTGATGCCCTTGCGGGCACCGACATAGTCCGAGTCGCTCTTGATGATCAAGGGTTTCTTCGTTTCCGCGACTTTGACGGCACCTTCGTGAAAACTACCGGCCCGAGATTCATCG
>JAGYNT010000163.1 GCA_018399615.1 Acholeplasmataceae bacterium | reverse complement strand
CCTCGATCGGACATTGATCTATCACGGGGATCCCGAACTCGATCAGAAAACGATCGAAAAGCTCTATCGTTGTCCGATCGATCTTTTGGCCCACGGCAAAGTCCCTCATCGCGTCCTCAAGGAACACGAAGAAGGTGATTCTGATGTTTGAGGCCCTTCTCGACTACCGTTTCCTGCAATATGCCGTTTATGCAAGTATTCTCGTCAGCGTCATCGCCGGGATCATCGGTACGATGATCGTGGAAAAGAAACTCGTCATGATGACGGGGGGAATCGCCCATACGTCCTATGGTGGTGTCGGGATCGCCTTTTTTCTCGGGATCAATCCGCTTCTGGGCGCTTTCGCCATGTCCCTGTTATCCGCGCTCGGCATCAGCTACATCAAGCAGAACGGCAAAGCGAAAACGGACGTCACCGTCGGCCTCTTCTGGTCACTCGGCATGGCACTCGGCGTGCTCTTCATCGCGCTTACGCCCGGTTACCCGCCGAATGTCGAGAGCTATCTTTTCGGGAACATATTGACCGTGACATCGGCGGATCTCATCCTGATGTCGGTAGCGACCCTTATCCTTCTCTTCGCCGTTCTCATCTACTATCACTATTGGATCAGCTATCTCTTCGACGATGAGTTCGCCTCACTGATCGGCATTCGATCGAAGTGGTTCGAATACGCGCTCTTCGCCTTGATCGCGATCGCTGTTGTCGCAACCATCAAAGTCGTCGGAATCATTTTGGTCATCGCGTTGTTCACAGCTCCCACGGCAACCGCGTCTCTTTTCACGAGACGGCTCAAAACGAGGATGCTCGCCTCGATCGTGATATCTCTCGTCTATACGCTCACGGGTCTTTCCCTGAGCTATGCGTTCAACCTCGCTGCCGGTGCGAGCATCGTGGTATTGGCCGTGTCGACTTACATGACACTCGCACTCATCAAGTCCCTCTATCGAAAGAGAACCGCTCAGTAGAGCGGTTCGTTTTTTTATACACGGATATCGGATCAGACGTCTCTGGAGGAAACGATCATTCCGGTCTGCGTCATTCTGAGCTCGATGATCTGATGTATGCCGGTATAGATGACATTCCCGTCATATCGTACGACAATGGCATAACGGTAGATGTTGATGATATCGACAAAGAACATGCTGTCATCCAGGATCGCATAGTCCAAAAGAAATTCATAGGACTGATCGGGTAACCGGTTCGTCGTAAGCTCAAGGCTTTGGAACTCATTCAGCGAGTAACCGAAATTGACATAGCTGAAATCGTAGTTCTCGATATCCGCGATATGGACATCGGATACGCCGTTGATGAAATCGACGTTCGAAATCGATGTCAGGCTGTCCGCGTTGAGGGCGGCCGGGACGTATTTGAAATTGACCTGAATGATCTCTTTG
>JAGYNT010000162.1 GCA_018399615.1 Acholeplasmataceae bacterium | reverse complement strand
GATATCGATTGCCGCTCCGGCAAGCAGGAATTCATAGAGATGATCTGCCGAGAGGACTCCGTCGACGTCATCATATCCGTCGAACGTGAAGTCGATACTCGTAAGATCGATGCCCGCGATTCTGTCCGATGCGAACTCGAGTCCCCAAGGAATGAGGTTTTCCTGTTTCAGTACGGCATCGAGCATGTGGCGTACGATCTTCGTTTCAGCAACGAATCTCAGACCATCGGTACCGTCCTCATCGGTTTCAACGAGAACATAGAGTGCATCAAGACCGATATTTCCAAAGTCACCAAATGATTCAACGCCAAGGTGTTCGAGCGTCGTGAAGACTCTGCGTACGTCCATGTAATCGAAGTTTCCGTTTTCATCGACGATCTGGCCGAGTACATCGATAATCGGTGCGACTTCGAAGTCCAGATCTTCAAGAAGGATAATTCGACCGATGAAATTCGTCAGGAACGTATCGGCGAAATCAAGAACCGCTTCTTCATTGAGTATGTTCGTCAAGAGACTCAGAACGATGTTCGAAGCGAAGATGTCCTCATAGTCCTCAACGCCATTGTTGTTTTCATCGACATTCAGGAAGTCGAAGACCGTATCCGCCGTGAAGCCCTGATTGAGATCAACGAGGGCGAACGCATCGAGAATCGCGACGATATGGGCGACATCCAGGATGCCGTTTTCATCGACGACGTCACGGAACGTGATGAGTTCTTCGGTCACTTCGAGTTCTGCCAATGCGTTGATACCGAGTTGTGGCAGGAATTCATTGAGTACGAGCGTATAGTACGACCTGATACCGATCGGATCGGTTTCGAGGTTCAGGACCTTGTCGAGAATCGCAACGATGGCATCCGTTTCAAGCATGTATTCGATGTTTCGGATGCCGTCCGCGCCTTCTTCCTGCAAGAGGTCCAAGATGCCGTTCAGGTCACCGAAGTCGACGTTGAGCCAGTCGATTCTGAGGCCTGCGGAAAGGAGATCCTTGATGGCCGCCGGCTTGATCAGAAGTTCTTCGAGTTCGGCGTTCATTTCAAAGAGTCCATATGCATCCTGGGTGAAGTCGAGATCGGATGCCACGAATTCATATTCGACATTGGTATATGCTTCGGCATAACGTGATGCGAGTGATGCGAGTGCATTGAGCAACGATTCATTGGTGAAGAGTCTGCTGATGCTCAAGTGGAGCCAATCGGATTCGAAGAGTTTTTCAACGAACTCGGTTTCAACGACCTTCTCATAAACGAAGGAGAGATCCGTGAAGTTGTTGAGTTCTTCGAAGCTTTCGAGTTCGAGTGCGTTGAACGCACCGAGCAGAGCGTGAATCTCACTCCGGTTGAGGCGTCCGTTTTCATCGAGTGCCAGTTCGGATACGTTGAGTGATTCCGGATTGAT
>JAGYNT010000161.1 GCA_018399615.1 Acholeplasmataceae bacterium | reverse complement strand
TCGACCAAATGCCGTGGCATCAAGAAATAACCCGCAAACGTGTTGGCAACCTTTTCGTGCGGATCCGACCGTCCTACAGCATAGAAGGCATCCATTTCATCGGATGCGTACTGATCGTGGTGAAACATCAGGTGAGCATATTCGTGGATGAGCGAAAAGATCTTTCTCTCCTCGGGAATATTTTCCGAGTCATTGACGAGGATGTAACTGCCCACGTCGTTCGAATAGGAAGAAGCGCCGAAATAGGCGTTATTGTGAAAATCTTTGACGATGACATGGATACCGATTTTCATAATCGATTCGAAGTAGTTATCGGGTATGACGTTTTCGATGTTCGCGATTCTTCTTTGATCCAAGGCGACTTTTTCGATCATCTGGAAGAGTTTTTTTCTGTCTTGTGACATGTTCAACGCATACCTTTGAGGCACATACTGGCAATCGACTTCACCGAATACATCGATGTAGGCGTATACCGCCTGTTTCAATCGGTCGAGATCAACGGCATTTACGTCTTCCGCGGGTTTGTCCGCTCGAAACAGGAAGCGAATGTCATTGTGGCTTTGTCGGAAAAAATAGTCGAAGGTTTTGTTGAAAAACAGCGCGACACGCATGAGCTTCTCGCTATCGATCGGTTGGGATCCTTCAACGTATTTTTTGATTGTCGGGTGTGAGACTCCGATGGCTTCGCCAAGTTTCCTTTGGGATACGTTGTGTTGGTTCATGAGCGTTTGAATATTTGATCCGATGACTTGAGAGATATTCATTATGCTCACTCCTTTCTGTCTGAATGCAATTTACCATTTAATGAAGTCTATGTGACAATATTGGTAAAAGTGTTTACCATAATACAATTCCGTGTGGTCCGATCGATATGAGGAAAAGGTATCCATAATCAAAAAACGGACACAAGAAGATGTGACCGTATCGTTTTTTGATGAAGTGGCAAACACGAAGATGGGAGTCGACCTATGAGGAGGGATCGGTCTCTTTGACCAGAGCGTGTTTTAACAAAGGTGTCAATACCGCATATCCTTCACCATTCAGATGGAGTCCATCATAGGTCAGGGAAGACTTCAGGTTTCCTTTTTCATCCGCAAGCAAAGGAAAAAGGTCGATGTAGGTGACGTTTTCGATCGTCGAAAGCTTTTGATTGAGTTCGAGAATCTTTTTGTTCGTTCGCATGCCGACGGTGATCGCGTTGACCTCGGGGTTCACCGGCGAGAGGGAAAGGAGGAAGATCGGTATGTGCCCGAGACGCTTATGGATGCGATCGATGGTTTCAAGGATCCGATCAAAGACATCGGATACGGGTGCGTCGAGGACGCCGAAGTCGTTGGTTCCGATCCAGAGGACGACCGATGTCGGTTCGAGGTCGAAAATACTGACCTCAAGTCTTTTCAGAAGACCGATCGTGGTATCGCCACCGAT
>JAGYNT010000160.1 GCA_018399615.1 Acholeplasmataceae bacterium | reverse complement strand
GATCTTCATGCCGCATGGAGCGTCATCACGTACACGGTGACCTTCGACAACGGTTCGGAAACCTCCGACGTCGAGGTTGAAATCAGCGCGACCGTTCCGGAAGAAGACTTCCCGACAGTGACCGCACCCGAAGGACAAACACTACTCTACTGGTATTACGGAGCCGAAATCGAATTCGCATCCGACACGATTGTCAACAGCGATCTTACCGTTTATCCGCTTTTCGCAGACGCCGCAGAGATCACGTTCCTCGATCATTTGGGTGAAACACTTGAAAGCGATCTGGTCGTCGTCGGCATGCCAATCGACGCACCGGAACTTCCTTCCGAGGACGGTTACACCTACGCTTGGGATCAGACGGTTCCCGATGTCGCATCGACCGATCTTACGATTCAGGCGGTCAGAACCGTCAATACGTACACGATCTCATTCGATTCGCAAGGCGGAAGTGCCGTCGATTCTCTCGATTTCGACTTCGGTCAAGACACATCCGCACCGACGGATCCCGTCCGTGACGGATACGTCTTCGACGGCTGGTTCGAAGATGCCGAAGCGACGACTCCCCATGTCTTTGGATCGATGCCCTCCGAGGATCTGACGCTCTATGCCGGATGGTCGGAGTCAAGCGGATTCGATCTCTTCTTCTCGGAATACATCGAAGGCGGCAGCGACAACAAGGCTTTGGAAATCTATAACCCGACCACGGAACAAGTCGACCTGACGCCTTATGTTGTTGAGCTTTATTCCAATGGTAGTTCCAGTGTGGGTACGACACTTGATCTGACCGGAACGCTCGCATCCGGTGCCGTTCTCGTCATCGTCAATTCCCAGGCTTCCCAGGCGTTTCAAATCGAGGGAGCCATTACGAGCGGTGTGACCAATCTCAATGGGAATGACGCACTCGTCCTCAGAAACGATGGTGAAATCATCGACAGCATCGGTCAACTCGGTGTTGATCCGGGTTCGAGCTGGTCCGTCAATGACGTATCGACAGCGAACATGACACTCGTCAGAAAGGCATCCGTTGAACAAGGCCGAACCGACGCAACATCCGAATTCGATCCGAGTATCGAATGGATCGCTTATCCACAAGATACATCCGAATATCTCGGATCCCATGATATGGATTCTTTTGACGGCGGCGACAATCCGGAACAAAGCATCGAAGACCTCGTTTCCGCCGAAATCGAACTTCCCGAAGAAACGGAAACGGACCTCACGCTTCCCGCATCCGTCACGATCGGTGATGACACCTATGATATCGCATGGTCGAGCAATGACCCCGCAATCTCCGATTCGGGCATCGTGACGCGTCCCGAATTCGCCGATGGCGATGCGAGCGTCACCATGACGGCAACCGTCTCATTGGATGGAACCGAACAGTTCTCGCTCGACTATGTCGTTCTGGTTCCGGCTTTGCCCGATCCAAGC
>JAGYNT010000016.1 GCA_018399615.1 Acholeplasmataceae bacterium | reverse complement strand
CCGGACGATCTGGCGATTTTTTTGACGACGGGAAGGAAAGCCCACAGGTTCGAAAAGATCATGCGGATGGAAAAGGACTTCGAGTGGGGAGCGAGGGTCTCAAACAGATTTCTGACGGGTTCGGTCAATTTCAGTTTGAACGACGGATGATGGTCGAGTGCGTGGATGGCTTGAGCGAGTTCGGTAAGAGGCGATTTCTCCGGCGGACTCGAGGCGTGTCCGCCTTTGGAACGTACGGTGAGTTTGAGATTCAAGAATCCTTTTTCGGCGATGCCGATCACGGCGACTTTCTCTTTCACTCCCGGGAACATGTTCGATACGATCGCTCCACCCTCATCGAGAACGAGACCCGGTTTGACGCCGTTTTTATGGAGGTAATCGGCGATTGCCGGGGCCGACAGGCCGCTGACTTCCTCGTCCCCGCCGAAGGCGACATAGACGTCGTTTTCGAAGGTATGTCCTGTTTCAAGCATATGCTCCATCGCTTCCATGATCGCCGAGAGACTGTTCTTCGTATCGAGCGTACCGCGTCCGTGGACGGATCCGTTTTCGATACGACCGCCGAAGGGGTCGTATGTCCAATCGCCTTCGACGGGGACGACATCGTAGTGCGCCATCAGGACCGTGGGTGAGTCGTTTCGTTTCCCTTTGATATGATAGAGAATGCCCTTTTTATGAAGGGACTTCTCTGCCGTCCGGTGGATCAGCGGGTACCGGTCGACCAGGTACTGGCGGAAGCGTTCGAATTCGGTTTCATCGATGAGGCTCGAATCCGAATAGGAGACGGTTTTGATCCGAATCATCTCGGAAAGAGACGTTATGGCGTGATCCGGATCGATCTCGATACCGGTCGGTTCAACGGGTGTCCGATCCGGCCGAAAGGTGAACGTCCGATAGAGTATGACAAAAACGAGTATAAGAAACAATAAGACAGGTATGATCCACCACATGTCAGATCTTTCCTTTCCGGTAAAGTGTGCGGGCCGTCACGAGCGCGATGACGACGCCGACCGGGACCATGATGCCGACGAGATCACGACTTCCCGGCACGATCAAAAAGAAGAGGATCATGAACGCGATCGGGACAACCGCAATCGATACGCGTTTCGCGACATAGACGATGCCGAGCGCACCGAAAAGGGCGGGAATGATGTTGTCGAAGGCCGGCTTCAATACTTCCGATTCGAGAAACGGCGTCAGGGGAATGATGAGAATCGCGCCGATGACGATGATGAGAGTCGTCGTGATGCTGCTCGCGGCGATCGCGATGGTCGCGATGACGTCACCTTCTTCGGTCGCCTTGTCGACGCCCAGGGCATCCTGAGCGTTCAGGGCCGCCGGCACTTTGAGACTCGTCAGATTGCCGGTAACGAAGCCGAGGTAACTGCCGCCGACGCCGAGCATCGGCGTAAACGTGAAGACCTCGATCGTCGTGACGGGCCAGAAGATCACGGCCGTGGCGATGAATCCGGGAAGAAAGTTTCTGAAGGAAGGCCAGACACCCGTGACGGTGCTGATGACGAACGGGACGCTGATGAAAAGCAGAAGCGCACCGATCATCCAGATCCGTCCTTCAACGTGAAGTTGGTCGGTTTCCGTACGTGTTCTCATTATCTCACCCCCATGTGTGCGAACAGTATGGCGAGTGTCATGGCGATGACCATGCTCATCGGCAAGGCATAGTTTTTCAGTCCTTCGAGTCGATACTTTTTGATGATCACGCCGAAGAGCATGATCATGACGGCCGAACTCAGAAGGACGAGAATGGCGAGAAAGGAAATATAGGTTTCACCGAGGTCGTTTTCGACGGGGGCGACGACATAACCGATAAAGGCCGAGATCATGCCCAGGAAGATCGCATCCATCATGACCTGACTGAATGCCTTGTTCTTTTCCTTGATGCTTTCCATCTTCGAACTCATCTTCTTGAAGAAGAGCGGGATGATCAGAAGCGGCGGGATACAGCCGAGTGTCATGACCCACAAGGCGGTGACGACCATATCCGAAGTGAGGGTATCGCCGATGTTGGCTTTGTATACGCCGTTGATGACATTGATCGCGGCGGGGAGTTCATAGGTGACGGCTCCGAGCGTCCCGAGACGCATTCCGGCGAGCATCGGTCCGAAGACCTTCGAAAGCGCGACCAGTCCGATCAGAATCGCCAGTGACGGTGCGATGCTGAAGACGACGGAAGACAAAATCGTTTTACCGATATCCTTATGTTCAAAACCGAGCGCGAGCGCTTTCTTGCGGGCTTTGAGGAGAAAGACGACCGACTGCAGGAGCACATAAAGAAAGACGATTCCCACGATCAGGTAAAGCCACCAGGCACTTAAAAATACGACTGCGATCCGCATGTGATTCATACCTCGCTTTTCTTGTTTGATTCCATTATATAATGGAATGGTGAATTGACCAAACAAACACGGACAATTCCGGATAAAGAATCGTTTGGAATCGAAAAAGGATCGTTCGATGTTCGAACGATCCTTGAATGCGGTCAAAAGAGAAATTATTTTTTAGGTATGCGAATTTTCTTGAGTTGTGCGAACCGGGGAAGACCGTCTTCCAAAGCGGCTTTGTCGTCGCCTTGGATGAGGGGGAGCGCATAGCGGACGTAGTCCTCGCTCATGCCCTTGCCGTCGGGAAGAATCCACTCGAGCGGAACCTTCTGTTCGATGTTCGCGGCTTTCCGAAGGGAGACGCGCTTGTACTTGATCTTATAGGGATCGGTGGATATGCGTTCGAAACCGATCATCTTGTCCGATGCCCCGTTAACGGCCGCACGAACGGCTCGCACGCCTGCCGTATAGGCTTCTTTGACGTCGACTTTGGACGCCAGATGGGCGGAGCAGCGTTGCAGAAGGCTGAACTCGATCGCGCGAACCTTGACGTTCATGCGCGCAGCCACTTCCTGAGCGAGAACCTGGGCGGTTCCACCGAGTTGTGCGTGGCCGAAAGCATCCTTGTTGAGATCCTGATAGAGTTCGGGAATGTATTTGCCTTCCTTCGTTTTGACGCCTTCGCTGATCGCGACGATGACTTTTCCTTTGGCGTCCAGTGTTTTCTGGACGTGGGAGAAGAAGACATCGAGGTCGAAGGGAAGTTCGGGAAGATACATGAGATCCGGACCCTGGCCTTTCGACTGTGCGAGTGCGGCGGCGGCGGTCAGCCATCCGGCGTTTCGCCCCATGACTTCGACGATCGTCACCATCGGACGATCGTAGACGGTCGCGTCATGATAGAGTTCCATGAAGGAGGTTGCGACGTACTTCGCCGCACTCCCGTAACCCGGTGAGTGATCGGTCGCGTTCAGATCGTTGTCGATCGTCTTGGGAATGCCGATGACGTTGCAGTCGTATTCGGACTTCTTGAAGAACTTGCTGATCTTGCTGCACGTGTCCATCGAGTCGTTTCCGCCATTATAGAAAAAGAAACGGATGTTGTACTTCTTGAAGACTTCAAGCAGTCTTTGGTAGTCGCTATCGTCCTTTTTGGGATCCTTGAGCTTGTGGCGGACGCTACCGATCGCGGAAGACGGGGTATTTTTGAGGCGCTTGAGTTCTTCTTCGTCTTCTTTCGTCATATCGTAGAATTCTTCGTTCAAAATGCCTTTGATGCCGTGTACGGCACCATAGACTCCGGTAATCTGTTCATGCTTCAACGCTTCCAGAAAAACACCTGCAGCGCTCGCATTGATGACGCTTGTCGGGCCACCGGATTGACCGAGGAGGGCTACACCTTTTAAATCTTTCATATCATCACCAACCATACTTTTTCTTTTATTGTAACACACAATGACGCAAAAAAACGGAAAAACCGCGTAAAATCGTTTTCACAAAGAGATGATTTGAGTGCCTTTACGCTATAATTCCGGAGCATATTATGATATAATAATACGTGGTATTTTCAACTGAAAAGGTGATGAACGCATATGATGATTGGAGTATTGACTTCCGGAGGCGACGCTCCGGGCATGAACGCGACGATTCGTGCGGTTGTTCGTGCGAGCGAAGGGTACAACCATCAGGTCTACGGAATCCGAAACGGGTATCGGGGTTTGATCGAAGATGACATGGTCCTCCTCGATCACCAGAGCGTATCGGGTATGTTGTCCAAGGGTGGAACGTTTCTCGGTACCGATCGGGTCCCGGAATTTCTCGATGAGTCCGTCAGGCAAAAAGGCGTCGACAACTTGAAGAAACGTGGGATCGAAGCACTGATCACGATCGGTGGAGATGGGACGTACAAGGGCGCGAACGCACTTTCGCGCATGGGTGTCAAGACGATCGCCCTGCCGGGAACGATCGACAACGACATCGCCGGAACGGATTATACGATCGGATTCCATTCCGCCGTCGAGACCATCGTGGATGCGATCGACAAGCTCAGGGACACGTCACAGTCGCATCGTCGATGCAGCATCATCGAGACGATGGGGCGGAAATGTGGGGATCTCGCACTTTTCTCCGGAATTTGCGGGGGAGCGGAATTCATCATCACCCCCGAGAATCCGATTGACAAGGAAGCCATCATCGAACGGCTCAAGAAACATAAGAAAGAAGGCCGCAGACACGCGATCATCGTCATTACCGAGAAGATTCTCGATGTCTACGAACTCGCCAAGGAAATTACCGAACAGTCCGGATTCGCTTCAAGAGCGACCGTACTCGGTTATATTCAACGTGGCGGATCGCCGGCACCGGCCGATCGCATTCTCGCCTCAAGAATGGGAGCGTATGCCGTCGAGCTGATTTCCGATGATATCCACGGCGTCTGCGTCGGTGAACGCGACTCGAGGATGATTCATCTGCCGTATGCGAACGTCATCGGCCAGACAAGACCGAAGAATGCCATTTACAAACTGATCAAAAAGGTTTCATAGAATCATATTGAAACGTTTAAATAAAAAGAGACCATATGGAGAAAGGATATCACTATGACCAAGTATGTTTACATGTTCAAAGAAGGTAATCAGACCATGCGCAACCTTCTCGGTGGCAAAGGCGCGAATCTCGGCGAGATGACGTCGCTCGGGTTGCCCGTCCCACCAGGATTCACCGTTACGACAGAGGCTTGTATCGACTATTACAAGCGTGGCAAGGAAATCGCTCCGGAAATCATCGAGCAGATCTATCAGGCACTCGCTGAAACGGAGAAACTCGGCGGCAAGCGTTTCGGAGACGTCACGAATCCGTTCCTCGTTTCCGTCCGTTCCGGCGCACGTGCGTCGATGCCGGGCATGATGGATACGATTCTCAACCTCGGTCTGACCGATGAATCGGTTCAAGGCCTCGCGAAGTTGACGGGCAAGACGCGTTTCGCGTATGACTCCTATCGTCGGTTCATTCAGATGTTTTCGGACGTCGTCATGGGTATCGACAAGGAGAACTACGAGGAACTGCTCGAAGAGATGAAGGAAAAGAAGAACGTCGAACTCGACACCGAGCTCGACGATGACGACATGGTCGAACTCGTACGCCAGTTCAAGGAAAAGTATCTTGAACTCAAAGGCGAACCGTTCCCACAGGATCCGCGTGAACAGTTGATCGAAGCGATCACCGCCGTTTTCCGTTCCTGGGACAACCCGAGAGCGAACTATTACCGACGCATGAACCATATTCCCTATGACTGGGGAACGGCTGTCAACGTTCAAGCGATGGTTTTCGGAAACATGGGCGAAGACTCCGGTACGGGCGTCGCCTTTACGCGCAACCCCTCCGACGGTACGAAGGAACTCTACGGCGAGTATCTGTTCAACGCCCAGGGTGAAGACGTCGTCGCCGGTATTCGGACACCGAAACCGATCGCCGAACTGAAGAACGACAATCCGAGACTTTACAATGAATTCGTCGAGCTTTCGAGTACACTCGAGAAACATTATCGTGACATGCAGGACATGGAGTTCACGATTGAAAAGGGTAAACTCTACATGTTGCAGACGCGTAACGGGAAACGAACCGCACAAGCGGCACTCAAGATCGCGATCGACCTCGTGGAAGAAGGCGTTCTTTCCAAGAAAGAAGCCGTTCTCAAGGTCGAACCGTCACAACTCGATGCCCTGCTTCATCCCCAGTTCGATTCTGAAGCACTTAAAAACGCGAGTCTGATCGCGACCGGTCTCAACGCATCTCCCGGCGCGGCAACAGGCCGTGCCGTCTTCAACGCGGAACGTGCGAGAGAACTCAAGGATCAGGACGGAATCCCCGTCATTCTCGTTCGTCAGGAAACATCGCCCGAAGACATCGAAGGTATGGCTGTCGCCAACGGTATTCTGACTTCCCGTGGCGGTATGACGTCACACGCCGCAGTCGTTGCCCGTGGTATGGGTAAATGCTGTGTCGCCGGTGCCGGTTCCGTCAAAGTGAGCGAAGCCAAGAAACAGTTCGTCGTTGACGGAAAAGTCTTCAACGAAGGCGACTGGATTTCCCTTGACGGTTCGACCGGCAAGGTTTACGGTGAACGCATTCAAACGGTGGACGCGACGGTCTCCGGTGATTTCGAGAAGCTCATGAACTGGGCGGACGAATTCCGTGCGCTCGGCGTACGCGCCAACGCGGACAACGAACGTGACGCGACGGTCGCCTACAATTATGGCGCGCAAGGGATCGGTCTGTGCCGGACGGAACACATGTTCTTCGAAGGCGACCGAATCAGCGCCGTACGTGAAATGATCGTGGCCAATACGCTCGAAGAGCGTGAAAAGGCTCTTGCCAAGCTGTTGCCGATGCAACGGGACGATTTCATCAGTCTCTACAAGGCGATGAAGGGACATCCTGTCACGGTACGTTATCTCGATCCGCCGCTCCATGAATTCCTGCCGACCGAAGAGAGTGATATCGTCGCTCTCGCCAAGGAAATGGGTTTGAAGGCGGACGTCCTTCGCCAGACGATCGATGGACTTCACGAATCGAATCCGATGCTCGGACATCGTGGTGTACGGCTCTCGGTTACCTATCCGGAAATCGCGCGCATGCAGACACAAGCCGTCATTGAAGCGGCGATCGCCGTGACCAAGGATGGCCTGAAGGTTGTTCCGGAAATCATGATTCCGCTCGTCGGTGAAGTCAAGGAACTCAAGTATATCAAGGATGTCGTCGTCGAAACGGCCGATGCCATCATCAAAGAATCGGGTATCGAACTGCCGTATCATGTCGGTACGATGATCGAGGTTCCGAGAGCGGCGCTTCTCGCCGATGAAGTCGCGAAAGAAGCGGAATTCTTCAGTTTCGGTACGAACGATTTGACCCAGATGACGTTCGGTTTCAGTCGTGACGACGCGGGAACGTTCCTCCCCGAATATTATGAAAAGAAGATCTTCGAAAACGATCCGTTCGCACACGTCGATGAAAAGGGTGTCGGCAAACTCATGAAGATGGCGACCGAACTCGGTCAGAAGACGCGTCCCGATATCAAACTCGGTATTTGTGGCGAGCATGGTGGTGACCCCAAATCGGTCGAATTCTGCCATGACATCGGTCTTACCTATGTCTCCTGTTCTCCCTTCCGAGTACCGATCGCACGTCTCGCTGCAGCACACGCCAACATCAAGAAACCACGCAATTGAAATCAAAGGACCGGTGATCATTCACCGGTCCTTTGATTGAAAAACGCTTTCAATTGAGGCACTGTTTGGTATTTTTCGTGGACGTGGTATAATAATCTTGAAATCCATTCGATCAGGAGTTGCCATGTGGTTTGTGCTTGGGTACGATCCAACTGAAAGCGGCACGTATCGACACAAGGCATCAACAGGGTGCCTTTTTCACGAGGTAGGAAACGATGAATTATAGCGACGCGCTCATGTATGTGCTAGGTGGACTCGCACTCTTTCTTTTCGGCATCAACATGCTAAGCGATTCACTGAAAGCCGTAGCCGGAAACAAACTCAAAGTCATCATCGAAAAGTCGACCAATACACCACTCAAAGGCGTTCTCGTCGGTATTTTGCTGACCGTGGCCATCCAGTCTTCTTCCGGTGCGACCGTGCTTACCATCGGTTTGCTCAGGGCCGGGTTGATGACGTTTTCACAGAGTGTCGGGATCATCATGGGTGCGAACATCGGGACGACGGTGACGTCGTTCGTCATCGGGCTTCCTGTTGCGGACTACGGACCGATCATGCTCGCGATCGGTATGGTCATGCATTTTTTCAAGCGTAAAAAGATCAAGCATATCGGTGGAGCGATCTTCGGTCTCGGTATGCTCTTTTACGGACTCAAGACGATGGAAGCCGGGCTTAAGCCTCTGGCCGCCACGTCACAGGCCGAAAGCATGTTCGTCTCCTTTTCGAAAAACTGGTTTCTCGGCACGATCTTCGGAACTTTTTTCACGACCGTCGTACAGTCTTCTTCGGCTTCGATCGGTGTCCTGCAGAAACTCTATGCCTTGAATGCGGAAGGCATTTCATCGATTCAGCTGACCGGAGCCGTACCGATTCTTCTCGGTGCGAACATCGGGACGACGGTGACCGCCTTCATCGCTTCGATCGGTGGAAACAAGGACAGCAAGCGCGCCGCGCTCATTCACGTCATGTTCAACCTGATCGCCGCGACTCTTTTTCTTGGTGTGCTTCTGCCTTATGAAGCGCTCATCCAGTATATCGAAGACCGATTCCTTCACCCCTATTCGATGCTTACGATCGCATTCGCCCATGCGATCCAGAACATCGTTACCGCGATTCTTCTGTTCGGGTTCATCAAGTATCTGATACGTTTCGTCAAGTGGGTGATCAAGGACGATCGCGTCGAGCGTCTTCCGGAAGAAGTGTTCGATGAAAAACTGATCGATGAATCACCCGTACTCGCTCTCGAGTTCGTCAACAAGGGGATTCTCTATATGGGGTCGATCGTCAAGGAATATTTCGATCTTACGCGCGCATACAGTTTCAAGGAGAAGGCGAAACTCGTTGAAGAGGCCGATGGTCTTGAAATGCTGATCGATACGTATGATGAAAAACTGCACGACTATCTGATCAAGATCTCACGCGTCGGATTGGACAGATACAATTCGAGGCGTCTTTCCGAAGTCTCGACACCGATCCGTGATTTCGAGCGGATCGGTGATCTGACGAACATCGTCGAGTTTTTCGAGGATCGTTACCAGGAGTCGCAGTTCCTGTCGGTCGACGGCACGTCCGATCTGAACCAGCTCTATGGACGTGTTGGAAACGATGCTCGATGACGCCCTCGAGAGGCTTGCAGACGAATGACGTCAAGCTCGCCCAACGGGTTGTCGAGAACGAGGTGTCGTCGACGAACTCGAAGAAATTTTCCCGTTATCGCTACATCGAACGGCTTAAAAACGGTGAAGTGACATTCGTTCTGGCGGCGAATTACGCCGATATCCTTTCAATCTCGAACGGATCGGCGACCATCTGCTCAATATCGCGGGAGCGATCATCGAACCGATGCACGTTCCGCAAGGCGACATCGTCGAAAAAGACGACGAAAGGAAGTGAACGACGTGTTCGACCTCAAAGCGCCCTTTGATCCGAAGGGCGATCAGATCAAAGCGATCGAAACGTTGAAAAACAATTTCGAACAAGGCGTCAACCGTCAGGTTCTCCTCGGAGCGACCGGTACCGGCAAGACCTTCACGATCGCGAATATGATTGCCAAACTGCAGAAAAAGACGCTCATCCTCGCGCCGAACAAGACGCTCGCGGGACAGCTTTACGGCGAGCTCAAAGTGTTCTTCCCGAACAATCGCGTCGAATACTTCATTTCCTATTACGATTATTACCAACCGGAAGCCTACGTCGTGTCCTCGGACACCTACATCGAAAAAGATTCATCGATCAACGACGAGATCGATGAACTGAGACATAGCGCGACCGCCTCCCTTCTCGAAAAAGACGACGTCATCGTCGTCGCTTCCGTATCGTGCATCTATGGCATCGGTGACCCGTCGGATTATCAGAACGCCATGATTTTCCTGCGGATGAACGACGCGTACGGCAGGGATCGTTTCATCGATCGTCTTGTCGAACTGACGTATCAGCGAAACGACGTGGATTTTCAAAGAGGAACCTTTCGGGTTCGTGGTGACTCGATCGAGGTCATACCGGCCTATGAGCGTGCCCAAGGCATTCGCGTCTCTTTTTTCGGTGATGAGATCGACGGGATTCAGCGCTTCGACGTCGTTACCGGGCAAGCGATCGAACAGTTGAGTTACGTGACCGTTTTTCCGGCGACCCATTTCATGACCAACAAGGACAAGCTCAAGGAGTCGATTCGTCGGATCCGCAACGAGCTCGAGGACCAGATCCTTCACTTCAAGGAAAATGATCGTCTGCTCGAAGCCCAAAGGATCGAACAACGGACGCGCTACGACCTCGAGATGCTCGAGGAAATCGGGATTTGCAGCGGGATCGAGAACTATGCCCGTCACCTTTCGCTCCGCGAAGCGGGTGAGACACCGGCGACGCTGATGGACTTTTTCGGGGACGACTATCTTCTGATCATCGATGAGTCGCATGTCACCGTACCGCAGGTACGGGGCATGTATGCCGGAGATCGTTCCCGCAAGGAAACGCTCGTCAATCACGGGTTCCGTTTGCCGAGCGCTCTGGACAACAGACCGCTTCAATTCGAGGAGTTCGAAAAGAAGATCGACAAAGTCATCTTCCTTTCGGCGACACCGGGGGCCTACGAACTCGAGCGAGGATATCCGATCATCGAACAGATCATAAGACCGACCTATCTGCTCGATCCCGTCATCGATGTTCGGCCGACGGAAGGTCAGATGGACGATCTCTATTTCGAGATCAAGAAACGGACCGAGAAAAACGAACGCGTTCTCGTGACGACGCTGACGATTCGGATGAGTGAGGGACCTGACCGCGTATTTCAAGAAGCTCCGGACTCAAGGTCGCCTATCTGCATGTGAGATCAAGTCACTCGATCGGATCAATTCTGAGAGATCTCAGGCTCGGGAAATACGACTGTCTGATCGGAATCAATCTCTTGCGTGAGGGGGCTCGACTTGCCGGAAGTGTCTCTGGTCGCCATTCTCGATGCCGACAAGCAGGGTTTTTCTTCGCAGCAACCGCTCACTCATCCAGACGATCGGACGGGCCGCCGAAATGAAAACGGACGGGTCATCATGTATGCCGACAAGGTGAGCGATGCCATGGCGTTTCGCGATCGAAGAAACGGAAGAAGACGGACCATCCAAAGACATTCAATGACCGTTACGGCATGACGCCGCTCACGATCAAGAAAGAACATTCTCGATCGGATCAGCATCAGGGAAGACGTTCTCAAAGAGCCCAAGGCTTATACCAGAATGACGAAGAAGGAACGCACGAGAACGATTCAGAAAATCAGAATCGGAAATGAAAGAAGCGGCGCGAAGCGGCTCGATTTCGAAAGGCCGCCGAGCTGCGCGACCTCCTCTTCGAGATCAAGGCGGAAACATCATGAACGATTCAGACTTCGCTTGGTCAAGGCCTTTCTCAAGGCCGAATACGACAAGCACGTACAATCATTTCAGAACAATGGAACTCCGAAAAAAACGTGTCGTTCTCTGGGCGATTCTCTTGTGGCATATGCCAAGGCATCGTCTGTGACGCCCGTCAACCTCCCGGAATTCCCGGCGATACGACCCAGGGCGTGATCCACCGACTCGACCTCGTCTATCCTTTCGATCCGAGTCCGGGTCGTTCTCTGGACGACCAACGACCTCGTGTTGACGGATGACGACAACGGACGATCGCCGAGCGGATTCTCTGGATCAGGCACGAGATCGAAGAGTAGCCGCCCGCGTTCTCCTCTGTACGCTCGCCCCCGTCAATGAAGACCGTTTCGAGAAGCACATGTTCAAACGGGACAACCGGGATATCCGAAGCGATCAACGCCTCCTCGAACACGAAGTCGACGATATCGTCGATGCGCACCGTGTTCTCGTATCAGGCGGAAAGCTCAAGGATGAATACACGACCGATGGGTTGCACCTGACGGAAGAAGGTTATGCCGCCTTTGGTCGTGCACTTTCCCTTAAACTGTGATAAGATGAAGTCGGGTGATCCTATGAATGCACGAAAACACTATCAGGCCGGATTGGCGCATTACGTGTTGAACGTATCGGCGAAAAACATCATACAGGCGCGTGAGCATTTCGAACGCGCAGCCGAACTCGGCTATGCCGATGCCTGCTATTTTCTGGGTCGGATGTTTTTGCTGGGTGACGGCGTCTCCAAGGATGAAGAGAAGGCCATCATGTATTTTTCGGATGGACGATCCAGCGCCAAGTGCGGGTATGCGCTCGGACTTGCCTATCAGGGCGGTTTTGGCGTCAAAAAGGATGAAAAGAAGGCTGAGGAGCTGTTTGAGAAGCACTATCCCGACTTGCTGGAAGAGGCGAAGGCGAACGATACCGTTTCGAAACATCTCGTCGGGGCTTGTCTGTATTACGGTCACGGCGTCAAGCCTTCGATTCTGCAGGCGATCGAATGGTTCCAGCAAGGTGCGAAAGACGCGTATGCCGATTCTTTTTACATGCTCGGCCTGATCCATGAGACCGTTGATGAAAAAAACCCGCAGACCGACAAAGCCATCGAATACTATGAAGGCGCGGCCAGGCAGGGACATCCCTATGCCGAGTACGCCCTGGGAACGATTTATCTGGAAAAGAAGATCTGGCCGAAGGCCATCCATTATTACGAACGTGCGGCGAAACAGAATTACGATCTCGCGGCTTTTTCGCTCGCGATGTATTACCGGGAGCGAGAACCGAAGAAACCGGAAAAAGCCTATGAATGGTTTCTCGCCGCCGCGAAACAGGGACACCGCGAAGCCGAGTATTATGCCGGACTCTACAACCAACTCGGTCGAGGAACGACGAAAAACATCAAACAGGCCGTCTTCTGGTATGAGCGGGCGGCACTGAAAAAAGAGAAGAACGCGCTCTATCATCTCGCGCTCATTCTCATGCACAGTCAGAAAAAGCCGGACTCCCAGATTCGTCGTCTGCTCGAACAGGCGGCCGTCTTGGAACACCCTCACGCCCAGTACAATCTCGCGGTGATGTATCAGAAGGGCGACGGCGTCGATCAGGATTTGCGTAAGGCGTTTCTCTGGTATGAGAAGGCCGCAAAGGCGGACCTCGATATCGCCCAATACAACCTCGGGATGCTCTATCTTCAAGGTCTGGGGACGGAGAAAGATGTCAGGAAGGCGCGGACGCTGTTGGAGAATGCCGCGGAACAAGGCCTTGAAGTCGCGGAAGAAATGCTCCATACGATCGATAACTACGATACGCTCAAAAAAAGCCCGTGGCAATCCTGAAATACGTCTATCTCGGTTTCGGACTGGGGCTCTTTCTGTATATGAACGTGCTTTCCTATACGAAGGAAGCGTACGCGGCACCTTTGCATATGAAGGTGCTTTTCAGTTTGATTTCTTTGATTCTTCTGACGATCGATTACGCCTTGATCCTTTTTCCGGATCGGTTTCTTTCAAGGCCTTTGGCGACGCATACGCGTATCATCCTTTATCTCGGTGTCGTCGTCATTCCCCTGATCAGTCTGTATTATGCGTAGCGATCCGGATCAATATTTGTGTGGCCTTTTCCATCTGGTTGATCGAAGCGAACTCCATGCGTCCGTGGAACTGGAATCCGCCGGTTCCGAGGTTGGGACACGGCAGGCCCATGAACGTCAACCGTGAACCGTCGGTACCGCCGCGAATGGGTTCGCTCTTCGGTGTGATTCCGACGCTTTCGATCGCTTTCTTGGCACGATGGATGATGTCCATGCGATCCTTCAGAACCTCGTACATGTTGTAGTAGCTATCCGTGATTTCGAGTTTGACGGCGTCGTAGCCGTAACGGGCGTTGAGGAAATCCCTGATTTCTTCGAAGTCCTTTTTTTGTTTTTCGAAGCGTGCTCTGTCATGGTTTCGGATGATGTATTGGCTCGTCGTTTCTTCCACCTGTCCGTGCATGTTCGTCTGGTGATTGAATCCTTCGTAGTTTTCGGTGTAGGCGGGATTGAGAAATTCGGGTAGGAGCGCGTGGAATTCATGGGCGAGATGAAGCGCGTTGACGAGCTTGTTTTTCGCGGTACCGGGATGGATGCTTTTACCGGTGAACGTCAGGTTCGCGGTGGCGGCATTGAAGTTTTCATAGTCGATCCCGCCGACCGCGCTGCCGTCGGCGGTATAGGCGAAGTCGGCCTTGAAATAGTCAAGATCGAAAAGGTCCGCGCCTCGCCCGATCTCTTCGTCCGGGGTGAAACAGATATAGATGTCGCCGTGAGGGATGTCCGTGTTCGTCGTGAAGTGGCGGGCGAGTTCCATGATTTCGGCGACACCGCACTTGTCATCGGCACCGAGCAGGGTGTTTCCGTCGGTTACGATGATGTCGTCGCCGATGACGGAAGAAAGGTTCGGGTAATCCTTCGGAGACATGCGATATGTGTCGTTCAGGACGATTTCTTCACCCCCGTAGTTTTCGATGATCCGCGGATTGACGTCATGACCGGGCGCGTCCGGTGACGTATCGACGTGGGCGATGAAACCGATCGCAGGCGCGTCTTTTACGTTTCCTTCGATCTTGGCATAGACGTATCCGTGATCGTCAAGAAACGCGTTCAGACCGAATGATCGGAGTTCTTTTTCGAGCAGACGGCTGAGATCTTTCTGTTTTTCCGTTGACGGGCAAGCCTGGACATCATGGTCCGATTGCGTGTCGAT
The DNA here is from genome assembly GCA_018399615.1 of Acholeplasmataceae bacterium. Taxonomy (GTDB): domain Bacteria; phylum Bacillota_I; class Bacilli_A; order Acholeplasmatales; family Acholeplasmataceae; genus RECG01. Next base: position 4,417 of record JAGYNT010000016.1, on the reverse strand, counting down.
TTTGACATATCGCAAGAAACGTTCGATGAGTTGTGTCATGTGCATACCTTCTTTTTTTCTTTCATTATACCAAAAATAGCGAGAAAAATGGGAAAATATTAAAAAAATCAAGGACAAAATCAATATTTTCAATGTTTTTCGCATAAAACACTTGACAATCTCGTATTGAATGAATATAATTAAGGTGTAAATTAAAAATATCAATATTGGCGGCATAAACATGAAGAGAATTGAAATACTGAATAAACTTGGTAATCGTGAACTGTCAAAAAAGGAAGTCTATCGATCGCTCTACCCGAAACCTCGAAAACCGAGGCGGGCGCATTTCGTCAAACTCAAGATCACCATTCCCGATGAAAAAGGCGTATCGAGACTGCTATCCGTATTGTTTTTCTTACCGGCTCCGATGTTTCTCGTAAGATGGATCATGAGGCGAGCCGTCAAACAGGAATACCTAAAACAGTCCGGGATGTCCAAAGCGGACATCATGAAACTCGTATCGATGGCCGGTGTGCGCGTCTTCGTACACGCCAAGGACGGTACGCGCGTCGCCATCAAGACGATCTAGAGGAGGAATAACCATGCGATTTCACAAACGACGTTGGTTGATCGACAACAGAAAACCGATCGAACGATCCATTTGGTCGGTTTCACGATCACTTATGAACGTCCAAGGATACAATGGTTTTTGTTGCCAATAAAAAAGGAGAGATCTATATGAGCAAAGGAAACAAGGTTTATCCCGTCATCTCGGTATGCCCGGTCTGCAAACACGACTTGCGCGTAGCGAAACTCAAGTGCGATCACTGCGATACCGTGATCGAAGGAGACTTCACCCTTTCGAAGTTCAACTACCTCGAAACGGACAAGCTCTATTTCATCGAAGTGTTCATTAAAAATCGCGGGAACATCAAGGCGATCGAAAAGGAACTCAACATCAGCTATCCGACCGTCAAGAAGATGCTCGACGAGGTCATTACCGTTCTCGGCTATTCCCCCGATCAGTATGGCGATGACGACTTCGAGAGCGAGCAGACGAAAAAAGCGAAAAACAAGGACTGGAAAACAAGCGTTCTCGATCGAATCGAGAAGGGCGAACTGAAAGTCAACGAAGCGATCGATCTGATCAAGAAACGGAAATCAGGTGAATGATATGTCAAGAGACAATTTGAAAGAAGAAAGAATGAGAATACTCGATATGCTCCAGAAGGGCATCATCAAGCCGGAAGAAGCCGAGACACTTCTCTCGACGCTCGAACGGGCCGACACCGCCGAAGAGGTTGTTTTATCCAAGAAGAAAGCGCCTTTCCGGATGCTCAAGATCTATATCGACTCCAATGACGGCGATGTCGTCAAAGTCCAGATTCCCATCGAATTCGCGAAGCTTCTCAAAACGGACAAGTTCCGTTCGAACTTGAAAGGAACCGACATCGACATCGATGCCATCCTTGAAATGATCAATCAGGGCGCGGTAGGTGATCTCGTCAATATTCAGTCGGGTGATGGCGACGTGATTCGCGTCGTTGTCGAATAGAAGGAGAATACGTCACGTTTTCTTCGTTTTAGACACACACTAGGAGACCATACTTCATGTTATTCGGTAAACACTTTTTCAAGTATTATCTCAAGTATTGGATTTACTTTCTGAGCGGTATTCTGATATTGATTACCGTCGACTGGTTCCAGCTAGACATTCCGAAGATCATCGGCGAACTCGTCGATGATCTTCGTCTCGGAAGTACCGATACCAAGAGCATGTATCGATCGATCGGTCGTATCGCCGTTTTAGCCCTCGGCATTACGATCGGTCGGTTTATTTGGCGATATACGATTTTCGGTGCGTCACGGAAAATCGAATCCGATATCCGCTATGAGATGTTCGTTCACGCAACGAAACTTCCCCAACAGTATTACAGCCAGAAGAAAGTCGGCGGTCTGATGGCGCACTTCATCAACGACCTGCAAGCTCTGAGAATGGTCTACGGACCGGGTATTCTCATGCTCGCCGATGGGCTCGCCTTAGGTACGCTCGCCATCTATCGGATGGCGAATCTCAATGGTACGATGACGCTTTTCGCGGGAATTCCGATGTTTATTCTGATGATCGCGATGATTTTGATCATGCAGCGCGTTCGCCTGCTTTTCAAGCTCCGGCAGGAGTCTTTCGAGGATCTGAGCGATTTCACACAAGAGAACTTTTCCGGCATTACCGTCATCAAGGCTTTCGTACGGGAAATCAAGGAGTCGATGCTTTTCCAAAGGAAAAACCGCGATCTCTATGACAAAACCATGAAGTTCGTGAAATATCTGATTTTCATCGAGATCGCGATCTCGATCGCGATCAACCTGGTCGTTCTTCTGATCCTGTTCTACGGAAGCTATCTCGTCCTGAGGACGGATGCCACAGGGCTCACGCCCGGTCAGTTGACCGAGTACATCGCTTACTTCTTCATGTTGATCTGGCCGACGATGGCGATCGCCCGTTTTTTGGGGATTCACAGTCAGGCGAAAGCGAGTGCGACCAGAATCGCCAAGATGCTCGACGAGGACATCATCGTGGAAGATCACCCGGACGTTTTGAGAAACGTCGACTTGACCGGAAAGATCGAGGTCAGAAACTTGACGTTCAAATATCCGGATGGTGAAAGCGACGTGCTAAAAGACGTCAGCTTTACGATCGAAAAGGGTGAGATGGTCGGTATTCTCGGACGTACCGGCAGTGGAAAGAGCAGTCTCGTCGACCTGTTGTTGAGAACATACAACCTTGATTGTGAGCAGGTCTTCATCGACGGCATCGACATCATGAAGTTGCCGATCAAGAGCGTGCGCGACCTGATCGGATACGTACCGCAGGACAATTTCCTCTTTTCGGATACGATCGCGAGCAATATCGGTCTTTCGTTCGAACGCATGCACATCGAGGAGGTCAAGCGCGCATCGAAACTCGCGGATGTCTATGACAACATCAATGAGTTCAAGGAAAAGTTCGATACGATTCTGGGTGAACGAGGCGTGACCGTCTCGGGCGGACAGAAACAACGGATCAGCATCGCCCGTGCACTCGCCAAGGATCCCGAGATCCTCATTCTCGATGATTCGGTATCCGCCGTCGATACGGAAACGGAAGACGCGATCATCACGAATCTGAGTGACGTGCGTCGCGGCAAGACGACGATTTTCATCGCGCATCGGATTTCAACCGTTAAAAAAATGGATAAGATCATTCTTCTTGAAAAAGGAAGACTGGTTGCTATCGGTAACCACAAAGAGCTTATGAAGACGTCGGAACTCTATCGTTCGATGGTCAAAAGACAGGAACTCGAGAACATCGTGGAAGGGGGTTCGACCGATGAAGGACTTTAAGGATTTTACGCGTGAGCGAAGCGACAAGGAAGTACTGAAAAGACTTTTCGCGTATCTCAAGCCACACAAGAAATATTTCATCTGGACGCTCGTTTTCATGGGGATCTCGCTGCTCGTGCAGTTGTTGCCGCCATATCTGATCGGGAGGATCGTCGATGTCATCGGCGATGACGAGATCACGCGTGCTTCGAAGGAACAGACGATCATCACGATCGCCGTCGTTTTTACGAGTCTGATCGTGCTCGCCCACTCGTTCATATATTTCCAGAACTTCTGGCTTCAGCGCATCGGACAGAAGATCGTTGCCAAGATTCGGATCGATGTCTTCGAACACATCGAAAAACTCGCCATCGGCCAGATCAATGAAGTTCCGGTCGGAAAACTCGTGACGCGTGTCGCCAACGACACCAACGTCATCAGCGAGATGTATACGAATGTCGCGGTCAACCTGATCCGAAACTTTCTATATCTGATCGGAATTCTCATCGTCCTGTTTTTTATCAACTGGAGGATCACGCTCGCCCTTCTGGGGTTGATCCCCTTTGTCATTCTCGCATCGGTCATTTTCCGGAAGTATTCCAGAGCGTCCTACCGTCGGGTGCGTGCCAATGTTTCCGAAGTCAACGCGTTTCTTTCGGAAAACCTCTCGGGCATGAAGGTCACGCAGATCTTCAATCAGGAAGACAAGAAGAGACGCGAGTTCTATGAACGCAACGATAAACTCGAAAAGAGTTATCTGAGGGAAATTCTCGTTTTCGGTATCTATCGCCCGACCATCTACGGTTTCGCGATGATCGGCGTCGTGATGTCGCTTCTGATCGGAATCGGCGATGTCATGGACCCCATGATCCCCTTTACGGCAGGACTCCTTTTCAGTTATTACATGTACGTGCAGGATTTCTTTCAGCCGATCCAGCAGATGGCCGAGCAGTTCAACATGCTGCAGAACGCTTTCGCCAGTGCCGAGAAGATATTCGACGTGCTCGATACGAAACCCGCGATCGTCGATGAAGACGACGCGATCGAACTCGAGTCGTTTACGGGTTCGATCGAA
>JAGYNT010000159.1 GCA_018399615.1 Acholeplasmataceae bacterium | reverse complement strand
ACCAGATAGCGTCGTTCTTCCCACTCGGCGATCAGGGTCACGTCTTCTTCGATTCTCGTCTCGAAATCGAAAAACGAATCATCGGCGGCATTCCGCCAACCGACAAAATCGAAGGCGGGATGGTCCGGCAATTCGAGCGGATCGATTGTCGTCATGCTGGGAACTTCGACGATCGTCTCTTCTTGGAAAGAGATGAACGTGACGCTAAAGGTTTCCATCGGCATGACATAAACGGTGATCGTATAGGTTCTGGCGTCTTCTTCGTTCGATATTTCGATCGTGATCGTGACCGGTTCGATCGTATCGGACGGTCTGGTAATCGTTCCATCGTTGGCGATGACATCGGTGTTGTCCGAATACCAAAAAATCGTCACATCGGGATCCAAGGACGATTCACGTGAAAAAACGAGATCACGGGTCACATAGTCGAATGTGTCGTCATCTTGAAACATATTGCCCGTCATTTCGACGTAAATGCTTCGCCAGGGTATATCCTCATCGATGCAGGAAACAAGAAGAAGCGTGATGATCAATGTCATAATCGTTGTAAGCAAGCGTTTCATGTGTCCCTCGCCACCTCCCGAGATATCTGCTGCCGGACTCATTGTAACATCCCTTTTGTTCATGAAAAGAATGGTTAAGTGAAACTTAATGAATAATATGCATAGCCTTTACAAATCAAAGAGAACGGCAATACGTTCATTCGCCATGATCCGTATTTAAAATGAACGCATGTATTCATATTTACCTGATAGGGACAGTAATGAAAGACACTTCAACCCAAATGAAAACAGCTCAGATTACCGCTGTCAACAGACATCTTGACTCCTTTTGACCGTGAAGTGTGAACATTTGACGAGCGATTCGCGACTTTGAACATCAGAAAGCGTCTCGTATCGGGAAATGAAAAAGAAGACTCCGATACAATCCAGTCAACATGTTGAAGCTTATTCTGTTTTTTCATATGAAGAAAACCCATATCTTGCGAAACAAGGCGAAGGCAGCTCAAAACGATATCCGGTTCACTTGACTCACCGATGAGATGAAGCCTAACCGTCAGGTCATCAAACGATTCATGGATGATGTGTTGGAGGAATCGATTGGAGTCATCTTCTATGACCTCATGCATCAGATCAAGATCAACGACCGACCCCTTAAGTAATCATAGAGTCCTAATCTGCACAGACCTCTTGGCAAAGGTGTCTATACTTCAATATGATAAATGTCACTGCGAAAGACAGGTATGATACTCGCTTAGCAATTGTTTTGTAAGACGATTTTTTTATTGCTGATCGTCGTTAAATAACATACGCATCATTCCCGAGAATATCGTTGTTTGAATCGTCATAGGAATTTATGTGTTTATGTTCTAAAAAAATATCCCCAAACAACTAATTATTCAAGGTTTGGGGAATGATCAACAGAGATTTGCAGATAGGATCAAGTCTCCTTTTTCGCATGA
>JAGYNT010000158.1 GCA_018399615.1 Acholeplasmataceae bacterium | reverse complement strand
CGGACCGTTCCCGGTCACGACCATTTTCGATTCGCTTTTCACATCCTCGGGCAAGGAAGTCCAGGCATCAAGCAGCACATCGAGATCTTTCTCTCCGGAAACACGACCGACATAAAGGAAGACCCGTTTGTTCTGTGCATCCCAGGATGCTCTGAGTGTTTCACTCCTCAGCATCGGATCGAAGCGGTTCGAATCGACACCTCTTGAGAAAACGACGACTTTTTTCATGCCTTGTTCTTCAAGATATGTTTTCGTGATGTTCGACGGGCAGGTCGTGAGGTCGGCCTGATCGTGGAACCAGGACAGATATCTGGTCAACGGTTTCGTGATGAATCCGATTTTCATGTGTTTCGTGTTGAGATGAAAATGACTGCTGTAATTCGAAAGGACCGGTATATGTCGTTTCTTGCCGTAGCGGAGCGCACTCAATCCGAGGTTGAACTCGGTCAGACAGTGAATGACGTCCGGCTGAAAGACATCGAGGACGCGTTTGATCCCCCGTTTCCCCGGGAGAGAGACGACAGCATCCGGGTAAAGCGGGAACTTGATGGAAGGCACCGTCCGCATCGAGACGCCCATCCGTTTGGTCCAGGCGGGTTTCCTGTAAGTCGGCGCGATGACGACATAGGGTTGTCCCGTCTTTTTGAAATGGGTGACCATTTCATGGATGGTGTTCGAGACACCATTGACATGGGGGAAATACGTATCGGAAACGATCGCGACGCGCGGAAGTCCGTGGTCGATCTGTTTCCGGTAGTCCTCTTCCCTGGCGTAAGCTCTCAGTATGAGATCGAACAGGGAACGCGTCATCGACACGGCATGCTCGAGATCACGCATCGGATCGGCGAGTACGGCACGCGACTGATAGTGATCGAGATAGGCCTCGATGTCGCGTTCAACCGTTTCAAGTGAAGAAATGATCGGCCCTCCCGTATTCCGGAAGTCCGTCCAGCAACGATCGATCTCGATTTCATAGGCCCGATGTTTCAAGTGTTTGGTCCGATACCGCGGATTGGCGTGAAACGCCGTCGTATAATCGACAAGAAAGTGGGAAACGATTCCCAGTTTCTTTCCGAACTCTTCCGGTGTCTGTGGATTCGTGACGAGATCCGTAATCAACGACATGACGAGTTTGATCGACCCCTTGTAGTCGTGGATCATGACCCGATAGGGAAGATACCGATCGGGATAGGTCGATCCGCTGAAAAGACGACAGAAAGATATCCGATTCTTTTGGTGATCGGGCAGTTCCTCATAAAGCAAGGATATGATTTTTTCGTGTGTTCGCTTGAGCATAACAACCTCCCTCATACACTCATATTATAGCAAGTCCCATGCATCCAAACAGTCAAGGTCTCATTAAAAATACGTAAGTTTTGTTTTCTCAAGCGTTTACATGATGCCCGGTAGCGTGACACGATAGGAAAAGCGTGCGCTTATATCGGGATCCGTTTGACGATCAA
>JAGYNT010000157.1 GCA_018399615.1 Acholeplasmataceae bacterium | reverse complement strand
TGTTTTTTTGGGTGAAAAAACCGAGATTCCCAAGTTTTGGGCTCACATCGGTTTCATTACTCTGGGAACCGTCATTCTTTCGACGTCCAATTTCGATTACGAGATGGTCGGTCTCTTTTTCCTGATCGTTTCCTTGCTCGGGGCGATCTACCTCGGGTTTGACGGATATGGAGGGTACAAGACCTATCGTTCGTTCCAACTCGAACTCAACCAAGGCAAAGAAAAGACGAAAGAAAAAGAAAAGGGCATCGAGATGCCCGATGAGATCGAGAAAGAAGAGCGCGACGAAATCTATGTGAATTAGGATATCTTCTCAAAAGAGACGTGTCCTGATCAGGTGAATGAAGATCGTCGCGACCATGAGGTCGGCGGCGCCACCGAAACTCAAGTTCATTTCGATCGCCTTTTTGGTAAAAGCCTCGACCTGGGATCGCTCACGGGTGTCGAGGTTTTTCATTTGTTCCTTGATCCCGTAGTAGTTCTCAAGGGTTCTGGCACGTTTGAGCAGAACCGTGTCATCCGCCGTAATGATCAGTTCCTTGAGTAGGGCACGCAAGTGCTGAGTGGTCAGCACGCGCTCGTTTCGAATGAGCTCATAGGCGTTTTTGACGGAAGGAAGACCACGCTTGGCCTCACCGCGAATCCCTTCGATTCCGTGTTCATGATAAGCCCGGATACCAAATGATCCGTCTTTCTGTTTGAAGTCGTCCATGATTTCGAACGCGATGGTTTCGACGTTGGAAAAGATCATGGAGACGGGTTCGTTTCGTCTGAGGACGCGACCGAAACTGATCGTGATGAGTCCGACCAAGAAGATGATTCCCTTGTAACAGTTGATACCTTTCGTGACATCGAACATCGCCTGTTCGGCTCTGATGCCGATCGGGCGCGCTTTTTCAAGAAGATTTCCGGGCGAACTCGAACGATAACCGAGTTCGAAGAGCTCCTTGAAAAAGGGGAGAATCGCATCCTTCGCTTTCACCATGAGGGCGTAGTCCATGTCTTCGTGCGAACCCGAAGAGGTCTTGGTGACCAGGCCGAATTTTTCATCCAGGTCGAGTTCCATGATGATCGCCTCATTGATACACGTAAGCGTTACGTCCGAAAGATGGTTTTCAACGGCGCTCTTGACGACCTTGAGCAGGTCCTTCAAATCATGTCGCTGATTGCGGATGCAGTCGTGCGCGTCTCGGTCGCACAGGTAACACGTTCGAAGCGGATAGCCCAAATCCGTGCGTGAAAGCGATGCCTTGGGTTCGTCGAAAACGTCGAGGTCGATAAAGGATCCCAGAGGGTGGGTTTCTTCGAGTTCGACGACGGACCTTTTCAAAGCGACGGCGTCAACACCGAGCGCGATCATCAGGACATAGGGTCCGTCGTCGCTGTCGACGAACTCGTGATTCGACGATTCGATCATGGACCGGACTCTGTTGAAAAAGAGTCGGACGAGCAGGTAGGCCTCGCTGATTCTTTTGTTGGGGCCGGGAATGTTCGCCTTG
>JAGYNT010000156.1 GCA_018399615.1 Acholeplasmataceae bacterium | reverse complement strand
TCATATCGATCCCGACGACACCGAAAAGCTCTTTTTTCGCCATTGTCACGTAGATGTTCCCGGGACCGACGATCTTGTCGACCTTGGGAATCGACTCCGTCCCATAGGCAAGTGCGGCGATCCCCTGAGCCCCCCCGCAACGATAGATCCGATCGATTCCGACGATTTTCGCCGCTGCGAGTACCGTTTTCCCGATGTTTCCGTTTCGATCCGGCGGAGAAATCATGACGATTTCCCCGACACCGGCGATCTTCGCCGGTACGGCGTTCATGAGAACCGTCGAAGGGTACTGAGCCGTCCCTCCGGGAACATAGAGTCCGACGCGGTCGATCGGCTTTGTCACCTGACCGATCGAACTGTTTCGCATGACCTCGATCTCATAGTCGTTTTGTTTCTGTCTTTCATGATAGGTCCTGATGTTTTCATAGGCACGGATCAGATCGTCTCTGAGATCGGGATCGATCGTTTCATAGGCTTGGTCAATCGTGCTCTGATCGACTCGAAAATTTTCGATCCACACATTGTCGAAACGCCGTGTCAGATCCCTTAACGCACCGTCCTTTCCCGTTCTGACGGCATCGATGATGTCGATGACCCGACTTCGGATCACTCGTTCTTCCCCGATCCCTTTCTCGTCATATGACGCATACGCGTTCGCTTCGATGGTTTTGATGATCATGAGTTTTTCACTCCCTTTTCAAGTGTTTGCATGAGCGTTCTGATCTCTTCGTTCTTCAATCGATAACTCGCCCTGTTCGATATGAGCATGCTTTCGATCGCCAGGACATCCTCGAAGACGGTTAAGCCGTTGGCCTTGAGCGTCCGTCCCGTCTCATAGAGATCGACGATGACGTCACTCAAGTCGACGAGCGGTCCGAGTTCGACGCTGCCGTTCAGTTTGACGATTGAAACGCTCTTGTTTCGTTTTTCGAAATAATCCCGGGCGATTCTCGGGTACTTCGTCGCGACCGTGATCAACGTCGCTTTTTCATAGTCCTCGGGGTCGATTCCGGCAACGACCATCCGGCATCTGCCGATTTTAAGGCTCATGAGCTCAAAGAGATCCTCTTTCGCTTCGATGACCATATCCATACCGACGATCCCGACATCGGCGACCCCGAGCGTGACATAGGTGATGACGTCACTCGGTTTGACGAACATGAAGCGAAACCCGTTCGTCGGATCCAGGACGATCAGTCTGCGGTCGTCCTTTACCGAATCCATCACGTATCCCGATCGTCTCATGAGATCGAGCGCTTCAGAAGCGAGCCTTCCTTTCGGAAGGGCGACATCAAGTCCTTTTTTCACGTTTCCAGACCTCCTTGATCAGTGTGTCGACATCGAGACTGAACCCCAGAGCAGGGGTCATGTCGCCATACGTCTTCGTGAGCGTATCGTAACGACCGCCACGCGCGATATCCGTATGGACCCCTTCGATATAGGCCTTTTGAATCGGTCCGTTGTAATAGTCGTAGGCGTTGACCATCGAGAGGTCGAAGACGATTCTTCGATCATCGA
>JAGYNT010000155.1 GCA_018399615.1 Acholeplasmataceae bacterium | reverse complement strand
AAAGCCATTACCTATATCCGGAGAAACATCACGTCCCGCATCACCCTCGACGGCATCTGTGACGCCACGTTCGTGACCAAGGAACACCTCGCACGAAGTTTCAAAAAAGAAATGGACATATCCGTGATGGACTACGTGAACCTCGTGAAAATCCACGAAGCCAAGAAGATGTTGACGCACAAGGGTTATACGATCACGGACATATCCCAGAACTTCGCGTTTTCGAACAGTTCCCACTTCTCCAGAATCTTTCACAAAGTCGAAGGGATGACACCGTCCGAATACAGGACCATCCACCTCACGAAGATGGGATAATCTTTCTCGGTCGAAATCTATAAAATCACACGCATACGATTTCCCAAACGTGTGATATCATGAAGCCACAACCCATGAACGAGGTATGACATGCACATCAAAATCGCCGACTCCAACGATCTCCCTGCCCTGTGGCACATTGAAAAAGCCAGTTTCAATGCGTCCAGAAGGTTCTCGTTCGAGTCCTTGAAACACAGTTTGAAGACGGAACACCAGGATGTTTTCGTTGTCTCGATGGATTCCATGACGGTCGGTTATTCGATCGTGTTCAAACATGAAAAAAGTCATCGAATCTATTCCATGGCCGTCGATCCGGCATATCGGAACATGGGCATCGGAAAAAGTCTGATGAAACACATGATCGCGACATCGAAAGCTTCAGGCGTAAAACGCATGACGCTCGAAGCCGATGCCGACAACACCGAACTCATCGGATTCTATCGGTCATTCGGATTCGACGTGACGAAGACATGGATCGACTATTACGGTCCGAATGAACCGGCATACCGAATGACCCTGTTCTTTGATGGCGATCCGCCCGTTCGAAAGCGCGTGATGACGAACGTCGTTGTCACGGATCTCGATCTTTCCTGGTTGAAAACGATCGAAAACATCACGGTGATCGATGCGAAATCCTATATCGATGAAGAAAGATATCAGCACATGAAGGGTATCCGGGTGTTCAATCTTTGTTCATCCTATCAGTATCAGTCCATCGGATACTACGTTTCCTTGCTGGCATCCGCACGACTGCAACGCGTCATCCCCAACGTCACGACCATCAAGGATTTCACGGATCACCTGATCGTCCAATCGATTGGCGATGAAGTGCACGATCTCATTCAAAGAACGCTTAAGCCTATCGAATCGAACAGGATGACCATACCATCATATTTTGGCTATACGCCCTTTAAGAAATACCAACGATTGATCAAAGGCCTTTATCACCTGTTCGAATCACCCTTTTTGGAATTCACGTTTGAAAAGAGTCTTGCGTGGCATCTGGTCAAAGTGGATCCGATCGCCATTTCGGATATTCAAAACGATTCGTTCATCGAAGGTGCCGCGATTCGTTACTTTCAACAGAAGCGTTTCAATATTTCCCGTTTCAAGGACTATCTCTACGATCTGGCGATTCTGATCGATCCCGATGAGATCGCTCCCCCCTCCGATCGGATCGCCTTGAGAAAATTCAAACACGCAGCGGATCACATGGGGTTTTTCACG
>JAGYNT010000154.1 GCA_018399615.1 Acholeplasmataceae bacterium | reverse complement strand
GTTCGATCCGGGATCCGCCGTTACTCTCGAAAGTCATCGTGTTATGCCATAGGGCATAGAGCGTGATATCCTTTGCGGGCATTCTGTCAAAAACATACGTTTCAGAATAATCTTGATTCTCATACCAACCCATGAACGTATACCCGTCTCTTTCCGGTTGACCCGGTTCGATGACTTTCGTGTCATAGTTTTTTGTCATCTTCGATACGTCCGATCCACCCCGTGAATCGAAAGTGATCGAATACGAATTGACCTGCCACTTCGCATGAAGGGTCAGGTTTTCCGCCGGCATCCGGTTGAATCCGTAGGAAACGTTCAAGGTCTCATCGATGAACCACCCCAGAAACGTATGCCCGATTCGTTCGGGTATTTCCGGATCCACGATTGTTGTCGCGTAGTCCTGTGTGATCGGTTCGAGCGATGAACCCTGGTTGCTGTCGAACGTGATGGTATAGGCATTGATCTGCCAGATGGCGAAAAGCGTATGGTCTTCGGTCACGAGAACGATCGTATCCGGATCAATGAACATGTCTTCGTCCGGATTTTCGGACCAACCCAGAAACGTATGTCCGATCCGGTCCGGGACGGGTAGTTCTCCGTATGCCTGATCGTATGTTACCGTTATTCCTGCCGGATCATCTTGCCCGACCGATTCTTGCGTATCGAAGGAAACCTCGTAATCGTTCGCATGCCACTTGGCATAGAGCGTCATACCCCTTTGCACGACCTCCGTTGAAAAAGACCATCTGTCATCAAACGTCGCGCCGGCATACCAACCGTCTAACGTATACCCCACTCTCGACACAGCGGGTGCTTCGATCGTGCCCCCTTCTCGGACTTCCACTGCCGAAACGGGGTTTCCTCCGTTGGACTCGAAAGAAATCTCGAACACGTCGTCCTTGCAGGACATGAGAGAAAAGGACAACAACAAAAAAACGCCGAACGCACCGAACCGTTTCCATATCATCATGACATTCAAACCTCCCGTATGTTTTACGCAATGGACTTTCGTGTGTTGATCGCCGCACTCAAATCGTTTCCGTCTTTCCATTATACCCGTTAATCCTCCGATTGGAAAGCCCGGATCAAACCTCAAGACGGATCGGACCGATTCAATTCGGGTTGAAGTTGTCCTGGTATTCGCTGATCGATCATACCAAAAATCAAATCCATGTGTTTTGTGTCGCTCAAGAATCGGTCAAGGCCGAAAGCCAAGACCGCACGAACCTTTCCTTCTACAAAAAAATCTGATAAGCACTTCTCTGATGAACGATTCTATATATGACAACACTGTGATTCCCTTTATTGATCTTGTAAAAAATCAAGGTGCCTTTTCACAACTAAAAACCGATACCCCTGCAGTCTCAACACTTTGTAATGCGAATGGCTCCTCGTTCAAGCAACGTCTTCAAAGACAAAATCGCATATTCCAACTGATCGACACATGTCAACGCTGTTTCGTTTCTGTCCCTGTCTTCAACAACAAACGAAGCGATTTCGAACAGGTCTTGTCTCGCACTTTCGGTAATCCGTATTCGAAACATGAATCAGTCCTTCTTGAACT
>JAGYNT010000153.1 GCA_018399615.1 Acholeplasmataceae bacterium | reverse complement strand
TTCAACTGCCCTAGTCGGCAACCAAGGATGGGTTGACGTGGAAGACGTGGATCTGCCATTGGAAGACGCGTTCACGGAAGCTTTGAATCAGGCAACGGAGTAACAGCACGATGAAAAAAGTATTATTTCTATTGATCGTCTTGGCATCGATGCTTACTCTGGCAGGATGCAACAACAACGATGACGATGACGATGATGCAATCGTTCGCGATAACATTCTCAGATTCGATCACTTGAACGGACATGGCGATGTCGTCACGAGAGATGCCTATATTCTCTTTGAATACGAGATGAGAGACTATGTCAAGTACCAACTCGCATACGTCGCATGTACGTGCCGCGCACCCGAAGTCAATTACTGGAAGGTCGCCTACGTTGAAATCAACAAGTCCTCGAATGACATCAAGCGCATCTCGTTCGACCAGGATGGCACCGGCCATTACCTGGCAGGTTTCTGGGGAGACAGTGATCCGATACCCAATCCGACGAATGCGACCTATGAAGACATGAAAGCCGATTTCATCCCTTGGTTGGTCGGTAAGGATTCCGAGGATCTCGAAGGCATTGAAGTATTCACCAATGAAGAGTATGTAGGCGGTATCCAAAACACGAAGACAATCGAAGAACAGGACTTGATCGACTACTACAGCGGAGCAAGCGTAACCACGAACAACATGATTCGTGTCATGAAAGTCTTGCTTGCATATCACGAAGAGAATTACTGATTCATGATATAATGAAAGAGCATAAGTCCTAGGACCTGTGCTCTTTTCAATACACAAAACGGAGTGATGGTTCATGCGCATCGGTTATGTCATATTCGCGGTATTCGTTATGTTGACGCTTGCGGCATGCAAAGAAGAGGAACCCAAAACCTATGATGACTTCGAGCATCTCGAATACTGGTCACAAGTCGACGATCTCGAGGACGGGAAAGTACTCATCTTTTATTATTCACCCTATTGTCCGGCGTGCAAATCCATCCAGGAAGAAGTCGTCGGTTTCAGGGAAAGCCATAATGACAAGGTGCCGCTTCACTTCATGGTTCCAAGGGATTATCAGGGAACGCCTCCGGTTGAGCTCAGAAGCGTACCGGCCATTCTCATTTTCGAGGATCGTGAGTTCGTCGAAATGATCATCGGTGCGAACAACTGCAAAGCGTATTTGGCCGAACTCGTTTCGGATTTGTAGAGGACCAAAAAGAACATGATAAGCGACAGGCTGCTTAGTTCAAACCTGTCGCTTTTTTATGTCCGGGGAAGTATGCCTTTCAAACGGATGAAGATGAGACCGAGTACGATAAATGAAGGGGTAAGAACGAGTGATGCGAAAAGCAACACACCAACAACACCTCGTTCATAGTTGTTCGGATCCAGGAAAGGATAGATGTATTCCGGACGGGCAAACTCCGTATAGATCTGACGTAGCAAGTCCTTGAAAAGAGTCGAAGCGAGAAGGTAGACAGAGAGAAGAAAGAGTATGGGATGAACCATAATGATCAAGACGTTCGAAAACGTAAGTTTAGTATTTATAATCAAAAGATAAAAAGTTACATATAGAACAGGAACGATGGTATGCAGCAAGTG
>JAGYNT010000152.1 GCA_018399615.1 Acholeplasmataceae bacterium | reverse complement strand
CGATAGAATCAACAGGATCCAAAGGATCGTCAGGGAAAGGATGATCAGGAACAGTTTTTTTACGATACGCATGGTCTTCATACCTCCGGGCCTTCCATGTAATGCAAGGGAATCTGGGTGATTCGTCTTCTGACGCGCAGGTCAGGTCGTTGCTCTAGGCGGATTCGATGATGCCGATCATGATCTCGACGATCTCGGGATCGAACTGAGTACCGGCATGCGTCCGAAGTTCCCTGATCGCTTCGCTTTGTTCCAGCTGTTTTCGATAAGGCCTGTCGGTCGTCATCGCTTCATAGGCATCCGAGACGGAAATGATTCTTGAGAAAAGCGGGATATCCTCACCTTTGAGCCCACGGGGATAGCCGTTTCCGTCGAACCGCTCGTGGTGGGCGTAGGCGTACTCCGCGAGATTGGAGTATTCGTCGGCGGCCCTCAATATACGATAACCGATTTCCGTATGCGTCTTGATGACCTCGAATTCCTTTTCCGTCAATCCGGAAGGCTTGTTCAAAATCGCATCCGGGATAGAGATCTTGCCGATGTCGTGCAGAAGCGCGGCGAGTTTGAGCTCTCTGATCGCTTCTTTTCGGAGACCGAGCACGTGCCCGATTTTCTCCGAGAACTCACTGACCCGTCTGGCGTGGGCGTTTTCAATCGGGTGTTTCTCGATGAGCGTCTGGTAGATGCCGTGGATCGCCCGGTTCCGCATGCTCTTGCCTTCGACCGTCTTGTTCTTGTACATGCTGTCCTCGGCGATCTTGAACATGGTTTCCAACGAGAGATCCTTGTCGTCCTTGATCGCGTAACCGATGGCAAGCGAGAGATCGATGCTTTCGATTTTGATCCGCTTGACGTGGCTCTTGATGTTCGCGATCATTCTCTCGATTTCGTTTTCGTCGGTATCGGGCAAAATGATCGCGAACTCGTCTCCGCCGATCCGGGTGACGACTTCGTCCTTCTGACAGACGCTCTTCAGAATACCGGCGACCTCCAGCAACAATTCATCGCCCTTGTTGTGTCCGTAGATGTCGTTGATCAGTTTCAAACCGTTGACGTCGATGATGAGCAGTCCGAAGTTCACGCGTCCGGTTTCCGCGATCTTCTCGATTGTCCGGGTGAAATAGCGACGATTGTAAAGATCGGTCAAAAAGTCGTGATTGCTCATGTGTTCGATCTTTTTCTGGTGTTCTTTCTGTTTCGTGACGTCACCGACGATCCCGACGGCACCGGTAATCCGCATGTTCCCGTCATAGATCGGAGAAAGCGTCGTTTCCAAAACCCGTGTTTTTCCCGCGACCGTGTGAAGCCATTCATAGATGAAACGTTCACCGGACAGGGTGCGACCGTGGGCATGATAGCGTGCATTTCCCTCTTCACCGAAAGCTTCCGTCGCTGTTTTGCCGATGTAGTCTTTCGCGGAAAGACCCATGTCCTTGAGAAGGTTGCCGTAGACCGAGACATAGCGCCTGTCGGTGTCGATCTCGAAGATGACCGCGTTCGAGGATTCGACGAGATTGAGGACGCGCTGCCTTTCCTTGCGCAGTCTTTCGTTTTGCCGGCGGATCTGTTTCTCGAGGTCCATGCGAAAGAGGA
>JAGYNT010000151.1 GCA_018399615.1 Acholeplasmataceae bacterium | reverse complement strand
TGTCGATACGCTGTTGGCGGAAAGCGATATCGATGGCGCACTCGTCGGTGGCGCTTCGCTCGACCCCGAATCATTTCTTACCCTGGCAAAAGCCGCATTGAAACGATAAAAGGCCGAAAGGTCTTTTTTCTTTGGATCGAAGAACGTTTACTATTTATGAAAATCGTGATATAATGATGAAAATCGGGGGTTGAGAAAATTGAATGCGAGCATTGTTTCAAGCCATGTGAAAAAGATCTTTGTCGGGGCGGTCATCTGGGGCATTTTTTATCTTTATGTTTTTTTTGATCAAAACGCCTGGAATGAAACCCTTTTCGGACAACTCTTCGGCGGCACCTATTCGCCTGTGCTCAGATATGCCATTCAAGCGACCTTTTTCCTGATTCTGAACGTCAACCTGTATACGTCCGTACTCGGCAAGCGAACGGTCATCTTCGATTCGGTCAAAAAACTGAATGTCCTGATTCTCGTCAGTTCGATCGTGCTTCTCGTACAGATCTATGCGATCCGGACGCAAACACCCTTTCATTACGGGATTATCGGTTATGTCTGTCAACGGGGAACGTGGACGCATGGTATGCTTTCCCCCTTCGCATACGGACTCTACACCTTTTCTTCGATCATGCTTGCCACCTATCTCGCCGGTATTCTGGTCTATGTCTATCAGATCTTTCGGATGGGAATGGGTATTCCCTTTTTCATCGTCGTGAGGCTTCTGATCGTCTGCTTGGTCTACGGCCTTGTATTGGGGCATACCCCGGGCGGGTTCGACTACGCATCGCTTTTGCTTCAGGGACTCTATGTTCTGACGATTTTCACCGTGTATCTGCTGACAAAGCACAGCTTCAAAGGACTTCTGTTTTCAGCTGTCCTTCTGTTCATCATATGATCATATAAAAAAAGGTGGGATAAAACATGTCTGATCACAGTCAGGATTTTGAATTCGAAAGAGAGGTTGCCGATGAAGCGCTCCTCGACAACCCCGAACCGCGGTGCCCTGTCGTTCTTCTGCTCGACACGTCATACTCGATGACGGGCGCACCGATCAATCAGCTCAACGAAGGGGTTGCCACGCTTTATCAAGCGTTGCGTGATGACGATCTCGCGAGCATGCGCGTCGATTTGTCCGTCATCTCGTTCGGTCAGTCCGTCTCGGTCGTCAATGATTTTTCGACCGTTTCCGAAAGCGAAGCGCCACGACTTGAAGTCAACGGCATGACGCCGATGGGTCAGGCGATCGTCACGGCGTTGAAATCGATCGAAACACGGAAAACGGCTTATCGGGATGCCGGGATTTCGTATTATCGCCCTTGGCTTTTCGTTATTACCGATGGTGAGCCGACCGACAATGTTTCGGAAGCGAGTTCGATGTTGCAGAATGCCATTCAAGGGAAAAAGGTCATCTTTTTCGGAATCGGCGTGGAAAACGCGAATATCGAGCGATTGAGACAGATCTCCGGTTCAGGCGATCGCGTTTTCAAACTCAACGGTCTCAATTTCAAGGAACTGTTCCAATGGGTCTCATCGTCACTCTCGAGCGTTTCATCGAGTCGCGTCGGGGACACGATCAAACTCGAGAAACCGAGTGATGACGTGTT
>JAGYNT010000150.1 GCA_018399615.1 Acholeplasmataceae bacterium | reverse complement strand
GCTTGTGAGGTGAGTTGTTGACCGAGTCTATCGCGATATCCCATTCACTTTCAAGCAGGGAAACAAATTGAGCAGATAGAGTCGGCCGGTCGATCTCCGCGATGTCTTCTGTACGAATGCCTGTAATCGAAGGTCCGAGGAAAGCATAGATCAGAGCGGCCGAACCACCGATCACGACAGCTGGCCAGATGAGTGGCGTTGCGAGTACGGCAAGCGATGCGAGAGCCATCGAGCTCGCCATCGCCGAACCGAACAGAGCAGTCTCCCAGGTCGTCACGGAGGCTGTGGTCGCGTCTTTCTCGAGGATGAGCGGATCGGGATATTCCCACGAAGTGTATCCACCGAAGACTTTTTCAAAACGGTAACGAAACGAAACGGTGACCGAGATGAGCTCATCCATGATGACATTTGGCGTGTAAAAATACGCGTAGACATCATGGTTCTCGTCTTCGACAAAGTGTGTCAAAACGTAGATGTTTCTGATCTGACTGACTTCGTCTGTGGTTAGATTCCAAACCGTGAACCCTTCCCAGTCGATGCCCTTCTCTTCGTCGTAGCCGTCGATTAAAAGGTCGATATCCGAGTAGCTGAAATAGAAAAACTGCTCCTCTTCGTAGGTGTAATAGTAACCGTGATGAACGTCTTCCAGGAAGCTGATATCTTCTAAGAACATCGTGATCTCGTAGGAGACCTCGTCATATAGTACGACAAAATCGACCGCCCTGGTCTCAGTGTTTATGTTTTCAATCGTGAGAATCCCCATGGGATCATCAACAGCATCAACCAAGTTTCCTGGTGTCGAGGGAAGGTCATCGATCGTCGCGGCAGATTCCGTACTCACTGTATACCAGTATAGCTTGGCCGAGTCACCTTGATCGAGTCGGTAGAGCAACCGATCGTCCTGGTCATAAAACGCAAAGGACCTTTCTTCTGGCGGACCTTCCGTGTTCAACACCAGGTCATCGACGATGCCATCGAAAGCGATTGATTCCACGCCTTCCGATAGTTCGTGAATCTTGAAATAGTTATATGTCGATGGGTCGGGATTCGAAATCGTTTCATCTATAAAAACGGTGTTAACGTTAGAACCATTGATCAACATTGTATTGAACGTGAAGTGATTCGCCGAATTTGTTTCTTGATATGAAAATCCTTCGGACGAATATGATTTCGCGTATCTCATGTAGACATACGCACGATCAAGTGCCTCGACATGCCAAAGACCCGTCTCTTCTTCTCCAGGGTCAGGTACTAAGGCAGCATAGGTTTTTGTTGCGGATGTCACGATCATGAAGATCGCGAACAGGATGATTAGAATGACTTTTTTCATTTTATCTTACCTCTTTTCTTTTTGCTGAAAAAGACAGCTTCAATGGTCAAAGGGATCAAGATGATCGCTTGCCATACGGTGTTCAAGACCAAGACGATGAAACCGATCAGCACAATCGCGATCGTCGCAAAGAATTTCCGCATATCATCGCCTCCGACTGCTTCGCCTGTTTTTCTTCGCCATGTGCGTCGCGAAAGTCAAAACGGCGATGCTCGCCGAGATGATCAGAGCGATCGAACCTGCACGTAACAACCAGTGCGTCGTTTCGCTCGGCGTTTC
>JAGYNT010000015.1 GCA_018399615.1 Acholeplasmataceae bacterium | reverse complement strand
CGGGTTCGATCGTACCGGATAACGAAGGCCGCCATCGATCAGATCAATGGTCGTTTCCGTGTCCTTGGGCAGGATGTCGTCATAGTAGAGATAGCCGTCGATATCGGAAAACCCATTGAAAGAAAGATCGTATTCGAGGGCTGAAAAGGGTAGATAACCATCCGTATCGGGACCGTTCGGTTCATAGTATATGGTTTCCGTGAAAACGTCTGAAATGTTCGGGTCGGAGTAATAGCGGGAAACTTGCCATTCGTCCTGTACCTTGATTCGTATGCGTGCGGGAATCGCCGGTGTGACTTTGAGGTAGACCTCAAGGTCTCCGATATAGTTGTCGCTTTCCTCGTCAAAGGCATTGATGACGACGACGCCTTGTTCACTGTCGTAGAAGTCGCTTCCGAGACTGACGATTTCGCCGTCGAATGAAACAAACATCTCAACGACGAAATCGCCAGTCGAGATGACAATACCCTTCTCTTCCTGCTTGAAAAACCATGCGTAGACGACGATCATCGACGTTGCGAGAAGGAGAAGAAACGATAGGGTGGATAGGAGGACTTTCCGTTTCAAGGGATTTTTGATCAATCGAAATCACCTCGTGCCTGAATGGTCTCGATCAACAGCGTGATGGCGTAATCGGTATCGACGCCGTCCTGTGATACTTCAAGCATATCATAATCGCCCCAAAAGACAAACTGCAGAGTGATTTCTTCTTCCGCTTCGAGGACGAGCGCTTCGATCTGATCGAAGACCGCCTGGTTGTGGTCGAGAAGAGCCTGCCGTTTCTCCGGAATCGTCAAGGCGCTACTCGTAATCGTTTCGATATAGGTCTGGTAATCCGTTATGAGTTCGTCGCTTTCTTCGAGATCGATCCCTTCATAGATGACGAGATAGAGCAGTCCGGATTCGATTCCTTCGAAAGACAGACGGTTTTTCAGGGAAAGGGAATCTTCTTCGACGTCAATGGTCACTTTGAGAGGCGAGGCGATCATATTGAACGTCTCGGTCTGGTCATTGATGAGATCCTTTTCGAAATCGATGAAGGTCAGGTCGTCGAGCAAAAGGTTCTGGCCGAAATACTGATCATCGGCATGTACGTCGATGACGATATCGCCTGATTCAAGTGTCACGAATCCTTTTTGTTCGACATAGGCGATCCACGCATACACGGTCGTCGGGATCAAGACAAAAAGACTCAAGATGAGCAGAAGTGTCGCGAGACGACTTTGTATCCGTTTCATGGCCAGGCTCCTTTCTTTGTAAAATATAAACCAGCTACATCGATTCGATGCAACTGGCTATCTCGTTTTTCAGAGACCCTATAGCTTTGCGTCCTTGGATCGCTCCAAGTTTGCCGAGTATTCGATTGATAAATAAAAGCAGTCACATCTTTTGGATGCAACTGGCTATCTCTTTTTATCAGAGACCCTATAGCTTTGCGTCCTTGGATCACTCCAAGTTTGCCGAAGTATTCGCTTTAAAGACAAGAAAAACCAGCACATCATAACAGATGCAACTGGCTACCATGTCAAAGGCCCTATAGTTTTGCGTCACTAGCTTTCACTAGCTTTGCCACATATCTCTTATTACTCTTCAATTATACTAAATCAGGCAACATTTGTCAAGGTGATTACACCGATTCTTCGTCTTTGTCAGGCCTTTTTTCCGATAATTCCTTACGTAAACGTTCTTTTTCCGATTCGAGCAGTTTTTCTCTCTCGGTTTTCAGTTTTTCCTCGTATTCTCTTCGTCTTTCTTTCATCGTTTTTAGTGATTCGGATGACTTCACTGATCAGGATACATGAAAACAAGAATGATCGAAACCGAAAATCACAAACTGCGCGAACCCAGAATAAAGTCGCCGAATCCGAAGGCTCCGAAACTGAATACGACGATCCCGACATAGTTGTCGATATTGGGATTGTCGTCATCACTCGCATGGCATCGCTCTCGTGATGTAGTTGCCATCTTCATCGATTCCGATAACTCGTGACTGACCATGATCGGTTCGTCGAGGGAACGGAAGCCGATGATGACATCGCCGATGGTTGCGTCCTCAGTCCGTCTCTTTCATGATGATGATATCACCGACATCGAGCGAGCTCCTCCTGCTCAGGACCATCGAACCGCTGCCGACGACCGAATAGAATATCCGAAGATCTTTGACGATGTCATTGTTCGCCGCAGCACGCGTAAAGTGGCGAAGACGAAGAGAATTGTCAGAAACGAAGACGATGAGCGTGAGTGCCGCCAGGTGTCAGGTCGATGATCTTTTCATGCTCTTCCTCGCTTTCTAAGTCTCGAAGCACATGTAGATGACTGATCGTGAATGTCTGATTGATGAAGAAGCGTTGTTCGTGTGCGACCGCCTCCCCGGGGTCTGTCCGTAAACGGAAGGATCGAAATAAAGATCGAAATAGACGATCACGGCGGAGTCCCGCTCGTTGATTCGGGCGAGCGGAATACCGTCGATCAGAACGTAGCGATGACTGTTGTCGAAGACGAAATAGTCATCGGCATAATCAATCCCGGCCTGTTCTTGGATGTCTGTCGATTCTGAGACCGTCGTTCAAATACGTGATTTTTTGGACCCGGTGACGGAAAGACCCGAATCTTGTCGATATCGAATCCGGCGGATACGGAGATCGCCGAGTTGCAGTTTGAGGTGGTTGCCCCCGACATTCGTGAGATCCGATCGCGAATGAGAACCGGTTTTTCGGGTGCGACCAGGTCGCGGAATGAGATGGTATGGAGGTCGGATCCGGGATGTTCAGATACAACGATCGATCTCCTGATCATAGACATTGTCCGTCAAGACGGGGTCCGTGGGATTGCCGTTTTTGTTCGCGTCAAGGTAAACGTAGAACTGATATTCGGCTTCTCGACGCTCGCGACCTGGCGATGAGGGCGACATTGGAAACGTTTGTGAGCGTGAACCAGGCGAAAACGACGAGCATGAAGATCACGATCGATGATAACAGATAGAGCAGTGATGTGATGACGGGCTTCAGTTCCTGTGTCTTGGCCATCGCTTTGATCCTTTCCAAAACTCCGTAGATCTTCTCTTTTCCCTGGCGATCTTTGTTCGTTCTGTTTCTGGATTTTCTTTTTCGCGGGCATACGCATCTGATTCTTTTTCTTTCCCGCTCTTTCGCTTTCTGCAGTCTTTCGCGTTCCTTCTTCAGTTCGGCCTGCTTCTTCTTTGAGTGCTTCTTTTTCCGGCAAGCTTCTGTTTGACCTTCCGCTGTTCTTCTGCAGCGATCCGGCGCTTTCTTTCGCTTTGGCGAGTTCGCGTTTTTCGATTTCTTTGCTTCCTTCTCTTTTCCAGGGCGATCTTTCTGCAACAGTCTGATGGTTCTTTGATCGCTTCAGTTCTGTCTTTCTACGAATGCGTTAGTTCATCCAGAATCGTCTGATTCGTCTTGGCGCGTTCATCTCTTCAAGACGGAGTCTGTCTTCCTCTTCTTTTTCTTTGGCCGCATCCTTGATCTTCTTCTCTTGTTTTTCGGATGACTGCGCGATCGGGAGCTTTTCGATCTGTTTGAGCAGACGTTTCTCTCAGGATGGGATTCCTTTGTAGTCGACTTCTTCGTTTCCCGGATGATCCGGGCGATCCGGGCCTGATGTTTGGCCTCTTGGAGTTCCTCCGGGTTCGAGTTTGACGAGATGGGCGAAAATATCCTTGTCGAGGCCGGTCTTGAATTCGAAGAAGGATTATTAGGAGCGCATTGGAAATCTGATCGTGTCACGCAGGGCGTGCCTGAGCGCACCTCATAGGTCGAACTCTATTCTGGTGTTCTGCGAGAATCTTCGAAATAGGACTTCGTCTGTTCGAGATAGTACTGATTGGTCTGGTTGTCCGATCCGTTTCGGATCGATCTCGGAGGCGAATGTAAGTAAGGTGTCAGGATCTTGGCAAGCTTTTGTTTGTATTCAGGAACATCAGAGATACTTGTAGAGAAATTCGAGGTTCACCTGATTGGCCACGATATCGCGAAGGTGATCAGTGCCGCTGACTGATGTGATCGATTTCAGATACTTCGCCGAACGTGAGGTTCTTCTCGGCAACATGGACGTCATACCGAGTTCACCATGACGATCCATGAAAAGCCACAGGAGATAACCGTTTCGGTAGTCGACGTTTTTCTGGAGGATCTGTGTTTTGATGATCGGCGGTTTGACCGGTTTCGTATCCTCGAGTTCTTTCATGAATGTCGTCTTCTTGAGACTCCCGAGCATGCTGAGCAAATAGTTCGTCCGTTTTAAAAGCTTGTGGTTGTGGACGGACTGTTCGTCGGTTTCAATGTGTTGTTCGGTTTTCAAGCGGACTTCGAGATCGATTTTGACGTCTTGGACGTCAAATGTCGATTTCATGTCGAAGTCCCGTTTGGAAAGCGTGTCGACGTTGTTCTTGATGATGCGTTGCCGGGCATTGAGAAAGTCGATCAGACGATCGAGGAGAGTCTTGATGAATCGGTTCTCATAGGTCGCGATTTCGATTTCCGCCTGACTCGTCAGAATCTTTTTGGGAATGACGCGTCCATGATCGATATCACGGATCATGTGCGTGTTCTGGGCGAGATGTCGAACCGCTTCGCTTCCGACCTTCTTGGCGCGTTCGATATCGGTGACTTCACGGTCATAGCGAAGCGTCGTTTTGGCGTTGCGGATGATGCGGTCGATCGAAGGGATATAGGATTCCAGCGTATCGATCCAACTCGAGTCGAACTGTTTCGTTTCCATGATGTCCTTTTGAAGGAGTGTCTTGTCGCCTTCAAGGAAATCCTGGTAGAAAGCACGCGGAAAAGCGTGCTCGTTTTCGAGTTGGGACAACTGTTCGGTCAAGTGTTCATGAAATTGGATCAATGCATTGGTTTTATCCATGTAGCCCTCTTATCAGATCTGTTTTAGCAAGACGTTGATGAAAGCGATCGATTCCTTGAATGAACCCTTGCCGAAGAGTCGTTCGATCGTTTTGATGAGATCGTTCAGTTCATCTCTCAGGAAGGGGAGGTTCAGACTTTCGAACTTACGCAAAATCTTGTGGGTGACCATGTAGTCGAGCCCGTCGATCTCCGAACCGCCACAGGCGACGAAGACCGGAACAAACGTGTGAATCTGTTTCATGATTCGGTTCCCGAACGTGATCTTGAAGTTCTTGGCGATGAACTGGTCGAGTTTGACCAGGTTGTCGAGCGTCTTGGTTGAAATGCGATTGTCGCGTTGCGCTTCGCCAAAAAGATTGTTCAGGTATTCATGGTTCATCGTGACCGGATTCGTTCTCGGGGCATCGATATAGTCGGCTTTGACGTTCATGACGAGCGATGTCGCACGGTCATAGACCTTGTCGGTAATCGTGAATGTCGAGTCGTCCTTGTTCGCCGTTCCGACGAACCAGACGTTTTGGGGTAGAAGGATCTTGCCGTATTTGATGTTTTTGGGATCGCCCGGGGCGCTGTCGGGGACAACGTCGACCTTCCATTCGGCCGGATCGGGCATTTCCATGAGGGAAAGGAATTCCGCGAAATAGTATTCGACGCGGGCGAGGTTCATTTCGTCCAACACGATGATGTTGATGTCCTCCCGATAGGTCGTTTCATAGATCGCCTTGAGGAAATCCGTCTCGTTGAAACGTTTGGTGAACTCGTTTAGGTACCCGAGCATTTCCGCCCGGTCGCGCCAGGAGGGTTGGACGGCGATGATATCGGCGTCGTTCTGGAAGAATTTGCCCATCGCATAGGGAAGGGATGTCTTACCGGTACCCGATATACCTTCCAGGATCATGAGTTTGGATGTCGCCAAACCGGCAAAGAAAGCCGAAACGGTCCGTTCATCGTAGAAAAGTTTGAGCTGAGATGCCGAATAGTTGATGAACCGCATGACGAGATCGCGCAAATTGATCATGTCGTCGGGGGACATCCGGATCGAGGTGACCTGATTCTGATACTTCTGGTCGACAGCAATCAGTTTCACGAAGCGTGACTGAACCGCTTCTTCTTCGTCGCTCTGTCCGAACAGTTCCCGTTTCGCCTCATCCGGTATGAGACCGAGGTCCGACATCTTGAGGGAAAGAATCTTGTTTTTCTCTTCGACGAGTTCGGCGGTTCTCATGTTGAGCAGGGCGATTTCTTCCATGAGATCGTCTTTTTCGATCTCACGCTTGGCGAACTTCAGATAACGACGTAAAAACTGTCCGATCCGCAGGATCAGAAAGATGATGAACGCGACGTTGATCAACGTCACGACGATCGCCATGATCCAGTCGAAGACATTGTAGGCGTTGCTCGCATTGATGAAGTCCTGGATGTAGCGGATGATGTCGTTGAACAGAAAATCGGCAAGCGCATCAAAGATACGTCGGAAAAACTCGCCTGTATTTGAGAATAGTTCACCTAAAAATCGAATATAATATCGCGCGAACTCAACCATAGTGTGTTACTCCTTATGCTATTTCTTGTCTTTCTTGTTTTCTTCGTTTTTGAGCTCTTCCAAGAGTTGTTCCCGCATCTTCTGTCTTTCGAGCTCGAGGTCTTGCTGGATGCGTTCCTGATCGGTTGCGTATTTCTCTTCGAGTTTCGTCTTGTTCAGTGCCATAATGCTTCTGGTCAGTACGATCCCTTGATAGATGAGGATGAGTGCGACGGGTAAAATGATGAACAGTGCGAAACCGACAGATGACTGCAAGTAGTTGATCGTATCGCCTGCACCTTCCCATTTGGATTGGTAAATGGCGATGGCATCGGTTGCGCGAATGGGGTCATCGTTACCGGGGGTGTTGTCACCACGGGTACGATGATAAGGATTCATCGGGGTCGATGTTTCTATTTGACACGGTGGTGGGTGTTCAAGGCTCGGATGCCCATATCGAGGCATGTAACGGTAACCTCCGGATGGCGGAGGTTCCTGTTGTTCTTTTTCATCGAGCATCTTGACGAAAACGAGGTCGCCCTTGTTGAATGAATCCTCTTACATCGCCTTATCGATCCGATTAGATGTTATTCACGGGGATCCCACGACCGAAGATGTTCGGAATGTCGCTTTCTCCTGACCTGGATGTTCGCGATCGAGAAGACGAGCAAGACGATGACGAGATAGAAAAACGTGTTGAGCGCGCAATGGATAATGCTTTCATGGCAATACTCTTTATTTTTGGTGTGAATCGCGTGGTCATAACCATTATATTATAAAGGGTGACGAATGTCTATCATGGCAAGCAATTCACACCTCTTAAAGAGAAGAGAGAAGTCTGCTGGAATGTTGTGAACTTCTCATTGTGTTCGTAATCGTTAAATTAGACAGTGATTAAGAATTATGCAGCGTTAGGATCTTCGAGTTGGAAGGAAAGAGTCAAAGTGTCAGCAAAGATGCGCGTTGAACATATACATCAACCTTCGAGCCATACACTTCGAATCGTAATGCTTATCCACTGTAAGTTTGACCGGAAGTCTTCAAATCCAGTATCACCATCTATAAGCATAGTTGCAGCAAGATGCATCAACAGCATCGGAAGGTCGGTTGCAGGAACAGTCACGTCATCGTAACCGACAGGTTCATTCGTAGTCTTTGCAAGATAGTAGCTGCGTTGTCCATCAGCAGGAGCGGTTCCATCCGTAAGTTCAAGGCTTAATCGTTTTCAGCCACGGAAGAACCATCTCCAGCGGGAAGTTCATAGACACCTTGGACGCACCGCCACACAGATTTGTCACTAGACGAAACTACGCGTGCGGAGTTGGCTGCGAAAAATTACGCGTGTATCCGACTGTGCGAAGCATCACCTGTTTGATCGTAAATCCCATCAGCAGTCCATAGTACGCCATCGAGATGAGACCGATGTCGGTAAGGTTGATGACAGTTTGCGTCATTCGAACGAATCTGAATACCGATTTCAAGGAAGCCGTCGAGAGCTGCATTACCACCAAGCAGTTCGAAGTTATATCCATCAGGTGAAGTTACCTGGTTGAATGTAAGCTTCGGATGCGATGTTTCTTCGGTAATAATACGGATGCGTGCGGGAAGTAGTTGTGTAACCCAAACACCGTCATTAGTTGTATCGTCGAGCGAGATTTCAATACCGGTTTCGGGGACAACCTTGCTTCCAAACGGTTGTACGTTGCCGTACTCGTGAGGGTAAACCATGCAAACGTCGTCGTTCCCCCAATGCACCAACGGTAAGTACTACCGTAATTACCGATAACAATAATTTCTTAGTCATTTTGTTCATTTTAAATTCTCCTTAGTTTTTTTGTATTTTCACTAGTGGGCCTAGTAAATACCATTTTGTAACCTGCTTTGAATTCCAACTGGATGTTGATGCATTCATTACTGCCATCAGGAAATATCCATAAACTAAATAAGGGCACTTATGGTTTCTCCACTTTTCCAAGTAGATGCGCATTATCATCTTCTTCACCTGATGGAAAGAAGTTCGGCGATGAGAGAATCATCATTTAGAGGAATGTCGGGAGTTAGATAGGGTGAACTGTGTCAGTTGATAGATTGTGTCCGGTTTTCATTGGGAAGTCAGAATACAGAGTCCCGTTTTTGCTAATGAAGAAGCTAAACGTAAGCCTTGCCATAACCCCTGTCGGGGTTCTCACTCGGGTCGAGATCGGCGTTTCCCAAGATCCATTTCGTCCCGTTCGTCGAGAATGTTTTACGGATCATTCAACTCATGATGCCGATTCACCCCTGGCGTCACTGGCGTGATAGATGCCTTCTTGACCTTCTTCGACATTATCCATATATCGATCCGGCGGCATTGATGAATGTCGTTGACGCTCTCCAGTTGACGCCTCGTGATACGACGAATGTTCCAAGAAAGGTGAATCATAGGTTGCAGAATCCGGCAGGTTGTTTACCAAGTAAATGTGTCTTTCTCGCTCCGTCGTTCGAAACCCAGGTCGAATGTCAAGTAGCTCGTATTGGCAATGACTCTCTCGTTTCGTTCAGTCCACGCCACTTTCGAAGGTGATAGGGTCGCTCGTTGTCACATCGGCAAGCGAGTATTGCCGATGCGAGTTCTTCGAGTTTCGGAACTCAGTGTCCTAGAATAGTTCGTTCCATCGAGTGAAATCTCAAGTTGATTTCCGGTTGTCGCGGTCAGCGACATGTTGTCGATGGTGTTGACATTGCTAAGACCGATGTCTGTATGTTACCGTTCCGAAGATGAGAAGGAAGAATGTCACGGTAATGATGGACACATACATTTTTCGAACGCGTCTCATGGGATAAGCATAAGCGATTCTTAGAGAAGCGAAATCCATTACAAGAAGTTTCTCATGCTGGCTCTTGATTTTGCCGCCGAGAATATCATCTGTCGTGTCCAGGTCTATATCCGCTATTGTATGATGACAGAATCTCATGATCATTCAGTTTGAAGTTGATGATGTTGTTCGTGAAGAGCGAAAGCCCACTCATCGAGGAATTCGATTCCTTCGGGCATCTGGTAATACGTGGGCGGGTTGCCACGTAATCATTAGGTTCATCAGTTCTGTTTATCCTCTCGATTTCGTCATCTTCTATAATGAGGAAGCGAACCGCTTCATCCTTAATGCCCGAACTTCGAAATCGAATGTAGTAGTCGATGTCGACCATTTAACCGGAATTTAGGAAATGAAACTGTAAGCGATGTACCGGTTGTTGACGTCCCCGTTACCACCGGTCGGTGATCATCAGTCGAACTGACCATCGGTCTCTCTGATGTAAATCAATCAAACATGTCATGTCTTTCGCATCTTCAACCGCCTCCATCGCAGGTCTTAATATCGGTATCGTTCTTGTAATTCGTCGACGGAGAGTTGAATGCCTCGCTGTGCTGCATCCTGTCGAGTGACATGGTGAAGTTTCCGGTACGCTTACATAGAATGTAATGATGGGAAACCATGATGGATAGGATACCCGTGATGATGACGCCGAGTGTGTAGATGCGAGCCTGTTCTTTTAAGCCCTTTTGATTCCGATGAGCTCGAAACCATACGATGTCTTTCACTGCCCAGATGTTACCAGTAAATAAATAAACCAGCATCATATCAGAAAAATAACTAACTATCTTTACCATTTGACAAAACCCTTTAGTTGCGTCATAGGTTTCTAAGTTTACCTTTAGTATATTCTTAAGGTGTATGGTGATGATATAAATAAAGCCAGTATCATCATCGAAATGACAACTGGCTACCTGTTTACAGGCCCTTTAGTTTTGCGTCCCTGAGTTTCCCTAAGTTTTCCTTTGACATATTCGGCAAGTTCGAGGGCTTATGATACAAATAAAGCCAGTATCTATCAGGCAGCAGCTGGCTACCATTTTTGAGCCCTCTAGTTTTGCGTCCTGAGTTTCCTCAGGTTTTTGCCTTTGATGACATTTTCGCAAGTCGTTCTCCGCTTTAAAAAATTCATTATAAACCGGAAGTTTGATGATTCTTTTTACAATCTCTAACACACTAAGAATTATATACTTCGTATATGGTTTCTTTTTTCTTCTCAAATTATTTTCATTTATTGGCCTTTTCATCCCAGCCTTTGTATTTATAATGGTCTTATGGAGGTGGTTTCATGGTCATTAACAGCAAAACACAGTCGGATACCATCTATTATACGGCTAAACAGAAAAGGCGATATAAGGTCAGGCCATCAGGCTCGAGGAACCTCGGCGGCACAGCGAACTCATCAAGGATGTAAGGATGCACTTGAACATCTCAAGTCATACGCCAAGAAAAAGACTTTAGAAGAAAGCGGGAACTCCGACGTTCAAACCCATCAAAAGGTAGGTGGATTTATCTCAAAGAGTCCGAAGCACGCATCTCCCGGACGCTGTCTCCGAATATCGGGTACTTCTTTAAAGGACACTCTCCAGCGGAGCTTTCGAGAAACTTCTTCCCTTCAAAACAATCGAGTCCGGGACCAAGATGCTTCTATGATCCAAGATCTCGTGACCGTTTTGACCTATGCCCACATCCTCAGCCCCAAATCAATCCTTTATGACACCCTCGATACCTACTATGAAAAACCGGAAGTCAACTCAACAAGGACTCTAAGACGTGATCTGATATTTTTACCTCAAAGCCTATCAACGTCACTTATACGACACAGCAAAACCCTGATCCGAACGGAACACGACGATTCTCTACTACGATATCACCAACTATTTTTTTTCGAAACCAAGCTCGAGGATGATATGCGTCGCTGCGGCAGCGGCAAAGGCATCGCCCCAATCCGGTCGTTCAGGATGGGACTCTTCATGGACGGGGACGGAATCCTTTGTATTTCGGTCGATCCCGGAAGCGACAATGAGAACAAGCACGTCATCGCGATGGAAAAGACGATAAATCAAGGATTTCAGGTATCCGAATTCATCTATGTCGCGGATGCCGGCTGCAATTCGAGCGATATCCGTCTTTCAATAACATTAATGGCGCAGCTTCATAACAACTGGTCGATGGAGCGGCATCAGAACAGTATCTCTCAGGTCATCTTCAGAAGATGACGGCTTTAATATATAACAAGGACCATAAACTCAAGCGGACAGCTAAATAGTCATTCGGATTCGGATACGACATCGTCTACAAGTCATACCATCAGCAACCCTAAGGACATCGCTTTGGGCTCACACTGAAAGCCGAAGAAAAGACGGACTTCCATGACGCGCCGGTGTCGGTGCCCGGCGAAAATCCGGAAGATTAACAGATCTGGAAGGCTGGCTGGTAGCCTGCGTGGATACCGTGGAACAGGATATCAACGATTGTTAGCGGCATCACTTTCAACCATCGATGGGAAAGATGCCGACCGGACAAGCTCTTGACCTCATTTCTGGGAAGATCATGGACGAAAGCGAAAATGTGAAAGCGGACTCTACGGTCTCGTAACCTCCCCGTAATTCGAAAGAGGATGTCCGTGACATCGCTAAACATAAGAACAAATAAATCAGGATATTTCAGTCTATGAGACGAGCTTCAAGGCTCGTCAGTCTATCCTACCAGGGATCAGGAAGGATTATCGCTCATTTCGCGATACGCTTTCTGCCACCACCTCCAAATCTCCCCCACGCATTGAAAGAAGCGGGTGATGTCGATATACGGTATCGAGATGTCGACACTTAAAAACATGAACGTCTATCCGAGTAACGTGGCCTTTTGTCTTTGAATCGCTTTACACGGATGGCGAACTAACAGGGATCTCTGTCCCGAGCGCCTTTCGGTAAACCTCAATCTTGAAGTTGCTATAACGCGACTTTGCAACAAGCGATCAAAAATGAACATTACTGAAAAGGCTGCATTGAAAAAAACAAAAGAGATTTGTCGGCTTTATAAGGCTGATATCTCTCTTCATCATTTCGTGCAACTGTCAAGATACGAGGATTTGCTTAAGGTGTATAGGTGATGATATAAATAAGCCGGTATCATCATCGAAATGACAACTTCAACTACCACACAGGCCCTTTGGTTTGCGTCCTGAGTTTCCCCAGGTTTGCCTTTGACATATTCGGCAGAATTCAAAGAACTTATGTATTCAAAATAAATAATACCATCATCGAAACGAAACTATTCATCTACCATTTAGGCCCTCTAGTTTTGCATCCTGAGTTTCCTCAGGTTTGCCTGCAAACATTCACCACAGTCGTTCTCCTTCGGTCATTATAAACCAGCCGGTTTTATTTGCATAAGGAAGGAAAGCTCAACTTTTTTTTATTTTTCAGGACTCGTTGCGGATGAAGCCGGAAATATCCATAAGCCGGCACTGGTTATCGTCATACTACCGTAGCGTCGATCTTGTGCCCTTTGCCTCTGCTATTCGTTTTCATTTTCGATGCGTTTCAGATGATCGGATACTCGTTTTTGGCAGCAAGTCCGATAACAACTCAACGAACTACTTTTGTATACCTATTTCCTTCCAGAGTAGGAAGTCGCTGTTGAAGCGATGATGTCGACTAGGAAGCTATCAGTTTACTAAAAGCGTCGAAATATTAGTCAAGTCAATCAGTGGCGATGTTGAGAGCCGATGTTCTTGGTTTTCTCGATATTATTGAAAAGTAGCTGGTTGTTTGTGAAAGGGCGAATAATTAGTCCTGAGGAAGTAATCTTACAGCATCCATAGTCTTCAGATGTCAATTCAGAACTCAACAGCGGTTCCTCGTCCATCATCACTACTTGGGGCTCAGGTTGATCGAGAAGTGGAGGTCGTGATTGGGAAACTCCTGTCTCGGTTCACAGGACAGTAAATCATCAAATCCCCAACGTCAGTCAAGTGAGATATCTGGACTATTCCCATGATAGCAGAACTTATTCGGTGAAAGCACACCGAACTCCGGATGGTTCCAGCGAATAAGCGTTTCGAACCCGAAGACGCGTTCGTTTCACCTGTCATCAATCGTGGATAATCAAATGAAGTTGAACTCCTTGCGGTTGATCGCACTCTTGATCTGGTAATAGTAGTCGACGTACTGACCTTCCTGCTGGTCGAGTTCTTCGGAATAGATCTTGATGCCGTTGCCGCCGTTTTCTTGAGAATGTAGACGGCGTCGCGGCGAGCGGACGGAAGCTCCTTAGAAGTACCGTGTAAAGATAACGATCCGGTGATAATTGTAATCGCTTTGATGTCAGTATCTTGAAGCAGTTGATCGGTCTTTGGACATCATAACTTTATCCGCGGGTCGACCGCCTTTGGCTCTTGGAGTATTCGTTCGAGACGAAGATGACGAACTGGTCGGCGTAATGGCGTCCGGCCTTCGCACCCACTGGGAAGTGCGTTCTTGATGTTCAAGCTGGTCCGTTCGAGAATGTGGTCGCCTTCTTTAAATCGAACGCGTTGTTGTATTCGCTGAACTTGTCGATGTCGACATGAATCGGCCGAACGGCGTTTCCCGACCGACACACGAAAACGTAGCTCGCAACCAAGAAGCCATTGCGGATTTCGATAGGACACCGTCCATCATGATGCTCCCTGTCCTCGCGGTAGCATCTGCGTTCTATGAATACCGGATTGAGAAGATATTAAATTGAAGTGCGAGAACAAGGATGAAAAGCATGATGGTCAGCATCATCGGGGTTATTCAGATGATAATATTACAGCGATCCTCTATTTTATTTGACTTCGACATGATTCAGAAGGTCTTGGTCTTGTCTATCATCTCCATGAATAAGTTCAAATTACCATCCTTTAAATGACAGGAGAGATGAAATAATACATGAAAAGATATTGAATCTGCGCCGGCGGGAGCGTACGATTTCAGTGTTCATTCCCTATATTAAACGATGACATCAATCATTATTCATGGAACTCGACACCATCACGGATGATACGCCCCGTGAATACCAGGTCAATCGTAATAAATCGATGAAAATGCGGTCGACCTTAAACTCATGTGATGGCAGGTCCCTCAATGTTGCAGAACTCTAGCCAATCCAATCATCTAGAGTGGATATTGAACCCGTGCGCTTGAGCGTCTTGGGCATGTTGATTTCCTGGAAGGAAGTCATGAGGAAGGTCTCAGTGATGCTCGATCGAGATCATGTTCTTCTTCAGGTCATAGGATTTGTAGAGACTGATCATGTCATTGACGAAACCGACCTGCATGACCTGAACGGGGGAGACGTTGATCGAGATCTGAACATCGAACGGTTCGAACTCCTTGGCGAGTTTGAACGTTTCGTTTAGGGCGATCTTGCCGATATCGATGATCATGTTGTTCTTTTCCGCGAGCTTGATGAACTGCAAGGGCGATTCGTTGATGTAGCGCGGATGGTCCCAGCGAATGAGCGCCTCAAAGCCGAGGATGCGTTGTTCCTTGTGGTGGAACTGCGGTTGGAAGAACATCATGAACTCATTGTTCTTGATGGCTTTGACGAGATCCTCTTCCATGATTTCCTCACGTGAGGTGTATTGTGTCAGATTGACGTCATAGACGATCAAAGTCGAAGCCGCGGACTCCTTGGCGTGTTCGAGGGCGAGATCGAGGTTGGAGAGACACTTGTGTTCGTTTAACGAACTGTATTTTTCCGGTTCGATATAGAAGACACCGAACTTCAGTTCGATTTCAAGGATATTCTTGCTGACGGTCAGAGGGTCTCTCAGTTCCCACATCAGGTCCTTCGACCATTCGATCGCCTGATCCTTGTTTTCAAGGTTCTTGAAAAAGATCGTGAACTGGTTGAAACTCGTATGATAGATGACGGCGTCAAACGCTTCGAGCGATCTTTGAAGCGTCGATATGAGCAGGTTCAACGTTTCCTTGACGACGCTTTCACTGAGCATGCGCTTGAACCGTTCCAAAGACACGATCTCAAAGACGACAAGGGCGGGCATGTCTTCTACCGTGTTGACGCGCACGTGCTCGTTCAAGTCACCGAGCAGGTGATTCTTGTTCGGAAGTTCGGTCACGGGGTCGATCAGTGCGAGTTGCCTGAGCGTATCGTACTTGCCTTCGATCTCGGATACGTCGTCACCGACCAACGTGAAACCACCGAACGTTCTGAGCGTAATGAAGTGGATATAGTGCGCCTGGTCGTAGAAATTGAAGACGGTCGTCAAGGAGTGCTGTCTGCGGATGTGTTCGATCAGATATTCTTTTTCCACGTGCTGAACATCGAAGTCCAGGATATTGGCATAACTCTTGTAGGACGGAATATGTTCCTTGAACGTCTGATTGACCCACTTGATCAGACCCGTCCGGTCGATCTTGATGAGATAGGGTTTCTGGTAATAGTAGGTCAGCCGCGGCAACTCGATGTCGTTCAATCGCGATGAAACGAGAGCATAGACCAGGTAAAGCGAGCCAAGCAGGATGATGAGCGTCAGTGCGAATACCGCCCAGAGCAGATTGCCGAGATAGTCGAAAACGGATTCCGCGGATTTGGTATCGAACGCTTGAACGAGGTAAAGGTCGCGATCGGAAAACTCGGCTGCGAGCGGTGTGAAGGATATGAAGACGTCCTGACCGACAAATGGGGTATTGGTCGTGTATGTTTCCCGATCGTAGAGCGCGTTTTGCATGTCTTCGATATAGACTTCGTTGACGTTCGAAGCACGGAGCAGATCGAAAAATTTGTCGTTGGTCGTCTCCCGGTTCTCCTGAAGCATGATCTGGTGGTCCTTGACAATGAGGTAATAGGATGTTCTTTCGATATCCGGAAGTTCCATAAGCGACTCGAAATAGGCATAGGCATCGAGCATGACGAGAAGGTCGCCGGTCCGGATGACGAGCAGTTGGGTATCTTCGAAGTCCGATCCGAGTGCGTAGGAGCGGGAATAGAAGGTCACCTGGTGTTCCGCATTGACCGGATCGAAGCGTTCATCGAAGGCATAGAAGGTTTCACCGAAAACGAGACCCGCTCCCACATCGAGTGTCGCGACATGGCTGACATCGACGCCTCGCGCGGTGTAATCCGCGAGAAGTCCCGTGAAAACGTCGCCTTCACGGTCTTCGATATCACGGATCATCGTTTCAAGCCGATCGATATCGAGAAAAAGCGATTGGTTGATGCGAGCCGCCATGGCCTCATTGACGTCTTCGATGTTGTCTCCTGCGCGTTCGAAGACATATCGGTTCGCGATATTCGTGTAGAACAACACGACGATGACCGAAAATGCGATATATGACAAAGCGAAGATGGCGATCAGTTTCAAGGCATATCGTTTCATGGTCGGCTCCTTTCTGTTGATGTTTTCATTTTAACACGGCTTTGCGTCATTTCAACTTAAGACGTCGGGCGATTCGGTCACACGCCTCGCGCTCACCTTTTTGTTCGTAGACGCGCATGTCGGCGACTTTGACGATCTCATGGAAATCCGATCCTTCTTTCGGATAGTCGGCGTATCCGAATGCCCCCGTGATGCGAAACTCGTGATCGTCGATGACGAAGGGGGTCTCGAGTGCGGTCTTGAAGTGTTCGATCCTCGACAGAAGATGGTCGTGATCGTGCGTTCTCATGATGAAAAGAAACTCATCTCCGCCATAACGACACAGAAACGTCTGCTGATCGATCGCACCGTGAAGTTTCCGGGCGACTTCGGTCAGAACGAGGTCTCCGACGTCGTGACCGAACCGGTCGTTGATTTCCTTGAAACAGTTGAGATCGAGCATGACAACCGTATAGGCGTCACGCCGTTTTTCAATCAAGAGATCGATATGCTGATAGAGTTTCGTCCGATTGGGCAGAAGCGTAAGGTAGTCGTGCATCGCGATGAACTCGAGTTCCTGTTGTACGTGATGGAGATCGGTGATGTCATTCACGGTCGTCAAGAGAAACGTTTCGTCCATGTGTTCGATCACGACGAACGTCACCATGGCGTAGACGTCTTCACCGAAACGGTTTAGAAATCGTTGGTTTGTTACGCGAACATAGCCCGTTTTTTTGACTTCATCGATGATTCTGATCCGTTCTTTCGGATCGAACCAGAGGTCGAGTTCCGTCGATGTTCGGCCGATGACATCCTCGTGTCCAAACCCGGACAAGAGCGTGAACGCTTCGTTGACGTCTTTGATCATGTTCGTCTTCAGATCCGTGATGACCATGGCGGACGGCGATGACATGAAGAATCGTTCGAAGCGGTTTTCCTGCATGGTGACTTGCTTCGCAGTCGTTTGTTCAAAATCACCATCCACAGGATCGGCATGATGCTTCGAGCATGATGTCGCGAAATCGAGGTAGAGTCCGAACGGATGATAACGCGTAGTCGTTGACCGAATCGGCGATGAACAGGGCAACGACGACCCTGAGAATACTCGCAACGACATAAAAGTCCCCACGACCGGCAACTGAATGGGGCTTGCAGTCGCTTGAGGTGATGGTTTTTCTGACGATGAAGTAATAGACGTACCAGTAACTGTAATAGAGAAAGAGCGCGGACATGAGGATGATGCGTGCTTTGAGACTTTCCTGGATCAGAGAGAAATAGCTGTAAATGCCGACGAACACGCCGAGCGTGACCATGTGGTTCCTGCGTTTGTGTACGTGTCCGAAAAAGCGGATAAACCCGCAGAAAGCGAAAACGAACCCGAGGGCGATCAACCCGTTGCTGACGAGTATGGATACGAAAGGGGGTAAAACGTTTCTGAGGCTGATCAAGAGGATTCCGAGCAGTTGCACGCAAATACTCAAAAGCAGGTAACCGATCCCTTCGTATTTGCCTCTGAATTGAACGTAGAGCACGATCATGATGCTCAAAACCAAAAAACTGGTCATGAAACTCGTGATCAAAATGGTTGGGAAATCCAGACTCATGACAGGACCTCGACATGTCAGACGTATGAAAGCGAAATTATTTTACCATACATCATTTAAAATACACAAAAATGTGAATGAAGTCAAACATTCGGCATGAAAAGAGCACCGTGAGAAGAACACGGTGCCATAAGTCATACGTATCGCATGAGGACGCGACCGACGAAAAGATCGACGAGTTTCGGGTCGAACTGACTTCCCTTGTTTCTGATGAGTTCGGCGATCGCCTCGTTCTTCGAGAGGGCGGGCCGATACGTCCGGTCTTTGGTCATGGCGTCATAGGCATCGGCGATCGCGATGATCCTCGATTCCAAAGGTATGCTCTTGCCCGCGATGCCGCGGGGATAGCCACTGCCGTCATACCGTTCATGGTGCGAGAGCACCCAGAGCGCGATCTGCTTGAGCTCGGCAACCGTACTGAGAATGTTGTAGCCGATCTCGGGGTGCCGCTTGATCGAAAGCCATTCGTTGTCCGTGAGTTTGCCCGGTTTGTTCAGAATGCTGCCCTCGATCGCGATCTTGCCGATATCGTGAACGAGTCCGGCCGTACGTACTTCATTGATGCGGTCCTCATTGAACTTGAGTTCTTTTGCAAGGTCCTTGCAGTAACCGGCGACCCGGAAGGAATGGGCTTCCTCGCGTCTGCTTTTCTCATAGAGCGTACGCATGATCGTATCGATCGAGCTCATGCGCACGGAAGCTCTTGACATCATCTTCTGCCGGTACATGTAGTTCTCGGCATTGCGTTGAAGTTTCTCGATCGTATCGTCTTCGCTTTCGCGGTGGTCGTAACCGAAAGATAACGAAACGGCGACATTCTTGTAGTGCAGGGCATGCATGGATTCACTCGCTCGGTCTTTCAGCATCTCGACCTCTTTGTGCGTCTTCCCGATGATCAGGATGATGAACTCGTCGCCACCGACGCGGTAGATGTTGAAAGCTTTGAACGTGTTCTTGATGATTTTGGCCGCTTCGACGATAATCGTGTCACCGGCTTGGTGGCCGAACGAATCATTGATCAGTTTGAGCCCGTTGATATCGACCATCATGAGCGCGAGATTGCCATCGCTTTTCATCAATATCTTTGACTCGTCTTCGAAGCTCATACGGTTTTTGAGTCCGGTCAACTGGTCATGAGTCGCGAGATATTCGAGTCGCTTGAGTTGTTCGCGATTGACGGAAACGTATGTCTGGTTGGTATGAAGGACTTCGTTGATCCGGGAACGGATCGTGGAAAAGAGAGTCTTTTCCGTCTCGGGCAGCCGGTACTCGGGAGACGTGTTCAAGTCGATTTTTCCGATATCCTTCGAAAGGTGTTGTATGGGTTGCGCGATACTTCTGTAATAGATATAGGAGATCGTCATCCAGAAGGAAATCAGGCCGAGCGTGATAATCGAGAAGAGATAGAAAAGAAGCGTCGTTTCGAAACGAAACTCCGTTTTGGGTATGAAAATCCCGAGACGATAACCGCCGATGACATCACGCGTGGTGATCACGCCTTCCGTACCTTCGATCTCGATGTCGTAAAACGTATCATCGATCAATATGTCTTCGAAATCTTGGGCGTAATCATGCGCGGCGATGAGTTCGACTTCATCCGGCATTTCCGGATAGGCGACCATGCGGTTTTGACTGTCGATCAGAAACGCGAATCCGTTTTTGACGATTCTCTGTGTGGAAATGAAGGACGTGATGGTCCGGATGTCGACATCGGCGGACAATACACCCAGAATCACGCCATCGACTTCGATTTTTCGGGCGACGGATACGATGACCCGGTCGTTGGAGTCATTGATGAAAGCGGATGTGAAAATGACATGATCGTGCAGAAGAGCTTCCTGATACCATTCTCTCTCCCGAAAATCGCGATCTGGCGATGGCTCATAGCCGCTCGAATGATACATGACGTTTTCCGGCGTAAGAAAATACATCGACATGATCGTCTCATCGAGCGAGACCGCATAGGCCATCCGTTCGACGAAGGCAACCCGGTCATCGATGACGGTTTCCGCATTCATGGCGACGAAGTCAAGCAAAGTCGATTGATCGTGAAAAAAGTGGTTGATTTCGGTTTCGAGGCGATCGTGTTCGAGTCCGATCATATCATCCTGATTCGATTTGAGAAGGCGAACGGAATAGATGTGAAAGAACGCAAAGGCGAGGATGAAGGGAATGAGAATGAGAACGCCGACTACATATGGGCTATTGATTTTCCGCATCGCTGACCTCTTTTGCATGTATTACAATCATAGGTTTTCATATCATTATATCATGTTATCCGGAGACAAACAAGGTTCAACAAAAGGAACCCTGTGCCTCAGGCATCACGTCGAATCGTTATGCTGCCCGTGGAAACGCGTGCCTTGATCGGCACATCACCATCCGTGTCGACGTGTCTTCTCCCCTGGTCGGTTCCGAAAACGGTAACGTCGCCGAGCGTGGTTTCAAGGTCGAACGCGTACTCGATCTCATCAAAAACGGTCACCGTTATGCTGCCCGTACTCGATCGAAGGTCGAAGGCGAGCGCCGTCGCATTCGATACGACGATATCACCGGTCGAATTTCCGACGTCGAGATCGCCTGTTATCGTGCAAT
>JAGYNT010000149.1 GCA_018399615.1 Acholeplasmataceae bacterium | reverse complement strand
TTGAAACCGCTGATCGCCTATTTCGGAAGGTTTCGAATCGGCATCATCAAGCTTGTCTTTTTCACGTGTTTGATTTTATTGGAGTTCACACTCATCGCATCCATCTACGTCGTCACGCCGATCGTTTCGACCGAATACGCCGTCTTTGACGAGAAAACCTTCGCGTTTCTCGGACATATCCTGATCGATCAGGTGATTCTACTGTACATGATGATGACGTTTTTCAAGAGACAGAGCAAGGCATCCGTTATTTTCATGGTCGTGTTCTATCAGGCGATCATCGCGATATACGAAGGATCGAAGACCACGTATGACTATGTCCTGCCCTTCTATTCACAAGTCCTGTTCGAGCAGACCCTGACGGTTTATTACAAGATTGCCTATGCGATCGGTCTCGGTCTGATCCATACGATCAAAACGCTTCATGAAGATCTGCGGTGACAAATGAAAACAAGCGAAAAAAATCGCCACCTAAATGACTTACA
This sequence comes from Acholeplasmataceae bacterium, assembly GCA_018399615.1. Taxonomy (GTDB): domain Bacteria; phylum Bacillota_I; class Bacilli_A; order Acholeplasmatales; family Acholeplasmataceae; genus RECG01. Next base: position 1,133 of record JAGYNT010000149.1, on the reverse strand, counting down.
GGTGGCGATTTGTCTGACATGGTCTTTCCGTGCAAGAGCGTAGAGAACATTAAAGCACTCTTCGTGCGACATACGCGAACATGCTCGGGCCCGTATGAATGCCCAATACGGGAGTGAGCGGTGAAAGCGTTAGCGTTCGAACATTGAGGTCGTTTTTCAGACGTGCGGCGAGCGTCGTGGCCTTTTCGCGGTCATCACCATAGTGAATGGTCAGATCGATCAGTTCCTGCCCGAACTTTTCCACCATGGTCTCCTTCATCGATCGCAGCGATCGCTGCAATCCGACGGCTTTGGACAACGTGATATAGACGCCCTCTTCGTTCACCGTAATGACCGGTTTCAGATGCAGAAGATCACCGACAGTCCCGGCGACTTTGCCGATACGCCCACCCCTTTTCAAGTATTTCAGGGTGTTGATGGTGTAGATCGCAAGTGAATCTTCGAAGCGCAGCTTTTCAAGTTTGGGGATGATTTCTTCTAAAGGTGTCTTCAAAGCGATCAGCTCCATGGCATATTCCACGATATACCCCAAACCGGCCCCTAGCGTTTTCGAGTCGTAGTGGGTGATGTTGATGTCCTTGACATCTTCGAAAAACAATCTGAAGCCATTGAAGGTGCCGCTCAATCCGGATGACAGATTGATGACAAGACAGTCGGTATAACCCTTTTTCTTCAGATCTTCCAACAGGGTTGACAGATCATCCATGCTGGGCAAACTCGTTGAAATGTCCTTGGTGTCGATGTTGTCGTAGATTTCCTGTGCGGTGATTTCGATCTGATCCCTATGGTTTTTTCCATCGATGACGATCATCAAAGGAATAACATAGAGATCCGGGTACTTCGCGAGTGTCTCTTTGGACAAGTTCGCTGCTGAATCCGTAATAACAGCCAATTTCATATTGGACTCCTTATTTGGTATGTAACCTATGTTTGGTGTGGTACAGACGAAATAAAGTGAATTTTCACATAGAATCGGGAAATAACAATACCTTTGCATGGATCAGTCGTCTTCAAATGAGACTTAAGTATATCACGGCAAACATAAACATGTCAATCGATTGACGTATCCCATGGGCATGTCTCTCGTATCGGAGGTGACCAAAAAGAAAAAGCATATGTGAAACCGACACTCC
>JAGYNT010000148.1 GCA_018399615.1 Acholeplasmataceae bacterium | reverse complement strand
CATCCTGTTCGCGCTCATGCTCGCGACATTCATCCTGCCGTCGCAGGTGACCATGGTCGCGCTCATGCTGATCTACCGCAATCTCGGGCTGATGAGCAGTCAGTCGGCGATGGTTCTGCCCGCGATCTTCGGGCAAGGGATCAACGCGGCGATCTACATCCTCATTTTCTACCAGTTTTTCAAGACGATTCCCGTTGTTCTGATGGAATCGGCCGAAGTCGACGGCGCATCGCCATTCAAGATCTTCACCCGTATCGCCGTACCACTCGCGATTCCATCGTTCATCATCGTCTTTCTCTTCAGTTTCGTGTGGTATTGGAATGAAACGTTCACGACGGCGCTCTATGTCGGCGGAAGAATCACGATGCCGCTCAAACTCGTCGCCTTCAGGAACAGTTATGAAACGCTTTTCCCACCGGGAACGCCCGGTGCGGAACTCAACGAAGCCATTCTTCTGGCCGGAAACATGATCGCCATATTACCGCTTCTCATCATATATTTCATCGCCCAACGGTATTTTACCGAAAGCATCGACCGAACCGGTATTACGGGCGAATAGGAGGATTTGAAATGAAAAAAACAATGATCTTGCTTATCATATGCGCACTTTTCACACTACAGGCTTGCAAAGACGATGACACGGACGTTCCCAACGGTCTTCGGCCGATCGAAGCCGTCAACGACTGCGATGTTCCAACGCTTGATGACGGTTGGGTATGCGTCTGGGCGGACGAATTCGAAGGCGAATCGGTCGACGAAGACAAGTGGACGTTCGAGATCGACGGCCAAGGTGGCGGAAACAATGAACTCCAGTACTACCGCAAGGAAAATGCCGAGATCGTCGATGGGAAACTCGTCATTACGGCCCGCAAGGAAGCATACGGCGGACGTGATTATACCTCGGCACGACTGATTACGCGATACAAGGGCGACTGGCGCTACGCCAGGATCGTCGTCTCCGCCAAAATGCCGAGCGGAAGAGGAACGTGGCCGGCGATCTGGATGTTGCCGACGATGAACGTCTACGGCAGTTGGCCCAACAGCGGCGAACTCGACATCATGGAATACGTCGGATATGAACCGGATGTCGTCCATACGACGATCCATACCCGCAAGTTCAACCATACGCTCGGGACACAGATCGGAACGTCGATGGAACTGCCCGGTGTCGAATCGAACTTCTACGAATACGAAGCGATCTGGAAACCGGGAAACATCACAACATATGCCGACAACGAGCAATACGGTGAGTTCAGCTATCAGGCCGCTTTCAATCAGGACGTGGATTATGATGCGGCATTCCCCTTCGATCAGCTGCAGTTTCTGATCCTGAATCTCGCGATCGGTGGAAACTGGGGTGGCGCACAAGGAGTCGATGATTCGATCTTTCCGACATCTTTCGAAATCGATTATGTCCGAATCTACCAACTCGATTACGCGACGCTCGACAAGGAGCCACCGTCGACACCGGAAAACATATCGATTGCACGTGACCTTCAAAACAGCATTTTCTGGTCTCCGTCGGAAGATGACATCGGCGTCGAGCGCTACGCGATCTATGTCGACGGTGCTTTCAAGACCTATAGCGATCTCAATCAGATCCGGTTGAACGGTCTCGAAGCGGGAAGGACCTA
>JAGYNT010000147.1 GCA_018399615.1 Acholeplasmataceae bacterium | reverse complement strand
CGAGACGCCGGAGATCCGGGGAAGAATCGAATTCAAGGATGTTTCGTTCGCTTTCCCGGATACGAGCGAACACCTGCTCAAGGGCGTGACGTTCACGATCGAGCCCGGTCAGACCGTCGCCGTCATCGGACGTACCGGTAGCGGCAAGTCGACGATCATCAATCTTCTGCTCAGGATGTATGACTATCAGGCCGGAGAAATCATCATCGACGGCGTTCCGCTCGACCGGATCGAGAAGAGACATATCCGGAAACATACCGGTGTCGTTTTGCAGGAACCGTTCCTCTATTCGAAGACGGTTTTTGAGAATATCGCGATCGCGGCGAAACACGCCAAGGAAACGAGCGTGCACCAGGCTGCGGAAATCGCGGCGCTCGCCAAGGATATCAAGACCTTCAAACAAGGCTACGAAACGGTCGTGGGCGAAAAGGGAACGACACTCTCCGGTGGTCAGAAACAACGGGTGGCGATCGCACGCGTGCTTGTCGCCGACAAACCGATCCTCATTTTCGATGACGCGCTCAGCGCGGTCGACACGAAAACCGACAACATGATCCGAAAAGCGTTGGAGGACAAGGCTCAGAAGCAGACCACCATCATTATCACGCACCGGATCACGACGGCCAAGGAGGCCGATCAGATCATCGTTCTGGACAAGGGACGGATCGAAGCGATCGGTACGCATGAACAGTTGAGTCATCGTGAAGGACTCTATCGGAAACTCTGGGGAATCCAGGGCAGACTCGAGAAAGCATTCGAAACGATGATCAAAGAAGGTGAAAACCATGGACTATGAACAACAGGATGATCGTCAGAAGGTCCAGTTGGGTACCTGGAAGAAAATCATATCAATCGTTTTCAAATCGAAGAAACACCTGATTCTGTTGATTACGTTCGCGAGTTTTCTGGCGTTGCTCGATGGAGCCATTCCGCTTTTGAACCGCTACGCGATCGATACGTTTTTCATTGCCGGAGACTATGCGACGTGGCCCTGGTTCGTCTTAGCCAACCTTCTGTTGGCGCTCGGTTTCGGTCTTTCCGTCTGGGGATTCATCAAACAGGCCGGGATCATCGAAGCGGAAACGAGCTATGAGCTCAGAAGGCAGGCATTCAAAAATCTGCAACGGTTGTCGTTTTCCTATTTCGACCAGACCCCGCAAGGCTGGGTCATGGCCCGGATGACTTCGGATGCGAGAAAGCTTTCCATGATCATTTCCTGGGGGCTCGTCGATTTCGTCTGGGCGGGGTTGTCGATGTTCATCATTCTGATCGTGCTTTTCGTGACGTACGCCAAGCTCGCGCTCATCGTGACGACGATCGTTCCGTTGATGTTGCTCGTGGCCTATTATTTCCGAAAGAAGATTCTCAAGTTTCACAGGATCGCCCGGAAGCACAATTCGCATCTGACGGCTCAGTACAGCGAGGGCTTTCTCGGTGCGAAGACGACGAAGAGTCTGAGCATCGAGGAAAGCAATTTCGCCGAATTCGCGGATACCGCGAGCATGTTGCGTCGAGCGAGTATCAAAGCGGTCATCTCATCCGCGCTTTTCTCCTCGATTCTGCTCATCATCGCGTTCGTCGCCGTTTCTCTGACGATGTATCAGGGAAGTATCGAAGTTCTGGAACTCGCCATTACC
>JAGYNT010000146.1 GCA_018399615.1 Acholeplasmataceae bacterium | reverse complement strand
AAAGAGATCGCCATAACCCTGAAAGAGCAAATGGGAGAAAAGGACATTCTCGGCCGTTGGGGTGGGGAAGAATTTCTGATCGTTTCAAAGGATCAGACGAAAGACGATGCGGTCGAGCTCGCCGAGCGCTGCCGCAAGGCTCTTGAACATACCGATTTCACCGGTGTCGACAAGCTTACCGGCAGTTTCGGAGTTGCCGAATACCATGTGGATGAAAGCCAGGAAATGATCGTACTCAGAGCCGATCAGGCTCTGTATCGGGCCAAGCAGAACGGGAAAAACCGGATCGAACCAATCGATTGAAATCGATGCATATCAAGAAAGAACACGGGAAATCGTCCCCGTGTTCTTTCTCGATACGCCATGTTCATTTCTTCCGCTTCTTGTAATCCTCGTCGATCCGGTCCTTCCAATCCTCGCTCAACGACATGTTCACACGAAATTCGTTCACCCTTTCACTGAGCACTGCATAGTTGAGACGCGTTCCCTCTTCATCCGAATGATAGTCGGCGGCACGGTCAGGACTGATCCCGAAGCGTCTGGCGGTTCCAACCGCATCGATGTTCGCCCCCAGAAAGATGAATTCCCAACCGTAGCGTTCCTTCTGGCGACTGATGAGTCTTTTGACATCCGCGTATCCGAACTCGCGACTCGCATTTTCCATTCCGTCGGTCGTAATGACGAACAGTGTTCTCGGTCGCTTGTCGTAGCGTTCCTGTTGTATCCGATTGATCTTGACGATGCTCCGGCCGACGGCATCGAGCAGTGCGGTCGTTCCACGCACGTAATAATCTTCTCGTGTCATCTTCGACACATCACTCAGATCCACCCGGTTGTGAATCACTTCGAACATATGATCGAAGAGGACCGTTGAAACGATCGCTCGTCCTTCGTCGTGTCGCTGTTTTTCGATCATCTCATTGAATCCGTCGATCGTTTCTTTTTCGAGTCCGCTCATCGATCCGCTTCGATCGAGAATGAATACCACTTCCACCGTGTTTTCTTTCATCTGAACCGCTCCTTTATCGTTTATGCTTCAAGCATACACGAAAGAGAAAGGCTCGTGGTCGTTTGAAAAGCGACAAATGAATCAATCGATACCCCCGATCGACTTTCCGGTAAAAGAAAAGAGCGTCTGATTGATCTCATAGAGGTCGTAGGTTTCCTGTTCGATGAAGTAACGGATGATCAGATCGAACTTGGAACTGGGCGAAAGCGCATAGCCCGCTTTCGCCAGAAAATCAACCGTCTCATCGAGGCTCAGTTCGAGTGCGATCGAAAACGCGATCGCGGTCTTCTTGCTCGGTTGATAATCGGTCTTGCTTTTGATCTTCGAAAAGAGCTTTCGGTCGATGTTCGCCTTTTTATAGACCCTGACGTCGTCAAAGCCTTTCTGGTCGATCAAGCGAAAGAGTGATTCGGAAAACGTCAGGTCGACCTCTTCGATGACATCGTCGATCATACGGTCTGAAAGCGGAGTCGGATATGCGAAACATTCCACTGCCGGATGCAACAAGTCGTCATATGCCTCATGATGATCGATGTAGGACTCAACCGTAACGAAACGCTCACGCGACAACTGATAGGACGCCTCGTCATAGACGACGAGATGGATCATCATCTCGTGGTCGTCCAAA
>JAGYNT010000145.1 GCA_018399615.1 Acholeplasmataceae bacterium | reverse complement strand
GTCGCGACGATGATCATGTTCATCCCGAATCTGATCATCTTCATCTTCCTCCAAGGCAAGGTCATGAGTACGATGGTCCATTCCGGAATCAAGTAGGTGAAAAGGATGAAAAGAGTTCTTTCGATCGTGCTTCTGCTGGCGATTCTGACGCTCTTCACACACGTTCATATATCGGCCGATTCCGAGCTTTCCGATTACGGGATACCGTATCAGACGTATACGCTCAACGCCGAGGGAAGACGCATTCCCACCCAGACAGCCTATGTTCCGGTCGGTGTTTTCGGTCGTGACCTCGGACTGAACGGTCCCGAAGACTTCGATATCGAAGACGATCTCTTCTATATCGCCGATACGGGTTCGAAACGTATTCTCATCACCGATTCTTCCGGTGCCTTCGTCGATGAGATCCGGATTCCCGAGTTCGTCCAACCGATGGGGGTGTTCGTCAAGGACGAGACGATCTATGTCGCGGACAAAGGCGCGAAAGCGATCTTTCTTTTGGACTTTGCCGGAAACCTGAAAGAAACGTTCGTTCGACCGACCTCACCGATTTTCGGAGCGAACAACGACTTTGTCCCGCTCAAAGTCGCCGTCGACTCGAGCGACTCGATCTACGTCATCGGTGAGGGTTCGACCGCCGGCGTCATCCAACTCAACTATGCCGGGGAGTTCATCGGTTATATCGGGATCAACGCGGTTCCTTTGAGTCTGCGTCGGATTCTCTACGATTTCTTCGTCGGCGATTCCGATCTCGCACAAAGTCTGCCGTCATCGCCGACGAACATCGCGATCGGACACAAGGGTTCCCTGCTGACGACCAACCAGAACGCGCATGAAACGTTCAAGCGCTTAAACATTTCCGGAATCAATACGCTCAGAGGCGATACCAGGTATCCCGAACGTCCGCCCACGGACGTCTACATGAGCGACGACTTATACGTCTACCTCGTGGGCGAAGACGGAAACGTCTACGAATACGAGACGAACGGCCGACTTCTCTTTCAGTTCAACACCCGGGATACGGGATTGACGCAGACGCTTGGCCTGACGCTCCAGCCGAGATCCATACTGACCGATTCGGCCGGGAATCTCTATGTTCTCGACAAGGGCTACAACCAGGTCATGGTCTATCAGAAGACCGTATTCGTCGATCTCGTCCACCAGGCCGTGACCATGTACAACGACGGTCGCTACCTTGAAAGCAAGCCCCTTTTCGAAGAGATCCTGCGTCAGAATTCCTCGTTCGCGCTCGCGCACTCCGCCATGGGCGAATCCCTTTCAAAAGAGGAACGCTACGAGGAAGCGCTTGAATCGTTTTACGATGCCCGGGATTACGAGGGGTATTCCGATACGTTCTGGGAAATCAGAAACGCCTACATCCAGGACCACCTCGGACTTATTCTGATCCTTCTGATCGGGACGTATGTCTTCTTGAAAGTATCGCTGCTCCTCTTTCGGAAGTCGCCCTTCCATACCGTTTATCTCAAACGGAAAAAAGCGTTTCTGAGCCGTCCGGTTCCAAGCGAACTACTCTACGGCCTGAACGTCTTCAAGCGACCCTTCGAACTCTATTACGGCATCAAACGACAGCAGAAAGCGAGCTATCTGACCGGCGCGATCGTCCTGTCTCTCTTCGTCCTCGTCTATCTTCTGGATAACTATCTGACGGGTTTTCTCTTCCGT
>JAGYNT010000144.1 GCA_018399615.1 Acholeplasmataceae bacterium | reverse complement strand
CTGCGCATCTTGGGTTCGTACTCCTTATGGTCAATGGCGTCACTATACCTGATCTTGACCGCGGCTCTCAGTTCCTGGAAGTATTTGAGATCTTTCTTGTATTTCTTCATTTCGTCTTCTTTGATTGCTTTATAGACGTGTTCCGATTCCAAACCAATCGATAAATACTTGGCAAAGGTCGAGAGAGCGTTATAAAAGTTCGTTCGGATCTCGTCGTCTTCCAAAGTAAGCTCGTAAGCTTCGTTATCGGTCTTGTCTTTGATATCCTTAAAGAAATCGAGAAGTTGTGTATAGGATTCACGAAGCTTACCGAGGACACTGATGACATCCACGAGTGCACCTGCGATATCCTTTGAATCAAAGTTTTCAAGGCCAGACCCGGAATAGACTTGCATCGCTGAATCGAGTTCATCGATGAGCCCACGATAATCGATGATCAGACCATAGTCCTTGCCTTCATAGATGCGGTTCACACGTGCGATCGCCTGTAGCAAACTATGGTCCTTCATCGGCTTGTCGATATATAGGACACTCGCGCGTGGAGCATCAAAACCGGTCAAGAGCTTGTCGACAACGATAAGGATATCGATGCCGTCACCTTCGACGAATTCGTTTTTAATGGCATCCTCGTAGCTCTGTGCGTCTCGGTATCCCTTCATGATCGTGTTCCAAAAGGCGATGACACGATCTTTGGGTTCTCCATCGACTTCATCCTGGCCTTCTCTTTGGTCCGGAGGTGAGATCACGACTTTGGTCGTGATGTCATCATTCTCCTCAAAAGCCTTTTGATAGCGAATGGCATCGAATTTGGAGTTGGTCGCGAGCATCGCTTTGAATGCCGTGCCTTGATAGAACTTGGTGAAGTGCACGTAGATGTCATAGGCGATGAGCTGAATGCGTTGTTCGCTTGATGCGATGTTTTCGAATTTCGCCCATTTCTGTTTGAGGAGTCTTTCTTGTTTGTCGTTTAGATGACGGGTGATCATCTCAAGCCTCTTATCGATGGCTTTTCGATTAATTGATTGTTCGACAAAACGACCTTCATAGAGAAGGGGAACGATGGTTCCATCGTTTACACCGTCTCTGATCGTGTAGGTATGGATGAGACGACCGAATTTTTGCATCGTGCTCTTTTCTTTTTTCATGAGTGGTGTTCCGGTAAAGCCCAAATAACAGGCATTTGGAAACACCTGTTTCATTCGTACGTGGAGTTCGCCGTATTGGGTACGATGGGACTCATCGACCAAGACAAAGACGTTTGGATCCATTATGGGTTCTTGTTGTTTCGCAGCGAGATCGAACTTGTGGACGAGTGTTGTTATGACGTCCGCTTTTTTGTTCGCGATGAGTTCAACGAGGTTCTTTCCACTTTTGGCCTTAGCCGCTCTAAGTCGGGAATGATTGAAGGTCTTGTGGATCTGGCTATCGAGTTCGATTCGGTCGGTGACGATGATGAGTTGAGGATGTTCACTCGCGAGTTCGTTTAAAAGATATTTCGCGAGCATGACCATCGTCAACGATTTCCCGGATCCTTGGGTATGCCAGATGACTCCTGAGTTTCGGGTTCCATCCATATCCTTCTTTTTGACTGTTTTGATGATCTCCTTAACAGCAAAGTATTGCTGGTAACGGGCGATCTTTTTGTCCGTGCGGTCAAAAAGGATGTAATACCGGATCAGATCCA
>JAGYNT010000143.1 GCA_018399615.1 Acholeplasmataceae bacterium | reverse complement strand
ACCGCACATGAAACTCGACGTTCGCGAACTCGATGTCGATTTTCTCGCCTTTTCGGGACACAAGATGTTCGCACCGACGGGGATCGGCATACTCTACGGAAAAAAAGATCTTTTGCAGACGATGGAACCGATCGAATTCGGTGGCGAGATGGTCGACCAGGTCGAAAAGGATCGGGTCATCTGGAAGGATACCCCACTTCGCTTCGAAGCGGGCACACCCAATATCGCCGGCGTGATCGGATTCCATGGCGCGATCGATTTCATTCGCCGTATCGGTTTCGATCGGATCCATGAACACACCAGGAATATGCACGCATACACGGTCTCGAAACTCGAGGCAATCGATGGTGTCACCGTCTACAATCCGACATCGGAAAACCCGATCATCACGTTCAATATCGACGGGGTTCACCCGCATGACGCACAAACGGTACTCGATCAGTACAAGATCGGTGTCCGGGCCGGGCACCATTGCGCACAACTCGTATCGCGGTTTCTAGGCGTTTCATCGACGATTCGCGCGTCCTTCCACGTCTATAACGACAGACGTGACTGTGACGCCCTCATTGAGGGAATCGTCAAAGCGAGAGACTTCTTCAACGCCTTTTGACCCCAGAAGGGAAACATGACTTATGAACATCGAAAATCTTTACCGGCAAGTCATCATGGAACACTACAAGAACCCGCGAAACAAGGGTCTTGTCGATGACCCCGGTTACCTGACCATCCACATGAACAATCCGAGTTGCGGGGATGAACTGACCGTTCAGATGAAAGTCGAAAACGGTGTGATCACGGACCTCAAACAGCAGGGCACCGGGTGTTCGATCTGTTGTTCGAGCGCGAGCGTCATGACCGAAACATTGAAAAACGAAACGACCGATCGTGCCCTTGAAATCATCCGTGAATACTATGAGATGATCAAGGGTATGCCCTACAACCCCGAGATACTCAAGGGCGACGCCCTTGTCTATCAAGGCGTTTCACAGTTTCCCGCGCGCATCAAGTGTGCCACGCTCGCCTGGAAGGCTTGTGAGAAGGGAATCTGCAAGATCAAGGAGGAGGCATGACATGGACGAAAACAAAAAGAAAATCGACGAGATCGTCGGTCAATACCAATACGGATTTCATACGGACTCCAAGGCCATCTATGAAACCGGCAAAGGCATCAATGAAACAGTCGTACGCGCGATCAGCGCGCACAAGAACGAACCCGAATGGATGCTCGAGTACCGGTTGAAGAGTTTTCGGATGTTCGAGAAACTGAAGAACCCGACCTTCGGACCGGATCTGTCGTTCATCGATTTCGATCGGTTCACCTATTTTTTTCGAGCGAGCGATCGAGCCGAGCGGAGTTGGGATGATGTCCCGGCGGAAATCAAGGATACGTTCGAAAAACTGGGCATACCCGAAGCGGAACGGAACTTTCTTGCCGGTGTTTCGACGCAGTTCGAAAGCGAAGTCGTCTACCACAACACGATGAAAGAACTTGACGAACTCGGTGTCATCTACGTCGACACCGATACGGCGCTCCGTGATTATCCGGAGCTCTTCAAGAAGTATTTCGGAACGGTCATCCCCCATGGCGACAACAAGTACGCCGCCTTGAACAGTGCCGTCTGGAGCGGAGGGTCCTTCATCTATGTCCCGAAGGGTGTCCACGTGCCCAAACCCCTGCAGTCCTATT
>JAGYNT010000142.1 GCA_018399615.1 Acholeplasmataceae bacterium | reverse complement strand
TGACCGTCGCCGTTCTTCTTGGCGACGTTGATGGCGAGGTTCATCGCGAACGCGCTCTTACCCATCGAGGGACGGGCGGCGAGGATGATCAGTTCTTCCGGCTGCAAGCCGGCCGTAAGGTCGTCCAGATTGGAAAACCCGGTCCGCAGACCGGTAATACCGCCTTTTTTGTCGCGGTTGCGTTCGGTTTTATCCCTGACTTCCCGGATGATTTCGTTCAAAAGCGAAAACGCGCTCGTTTTCCGCTTTTGGGCGAGCGCGAAAATATCCTCTTCGGCACGTTCCAGGTAATCGTTCGCACCGATATTTCCCGTGTATCCGGTCTCGAGAATCTTGCTCGTCACGTCGATGACCTGGCGCTTGAGCGACCCGTCTCGGACGAGATCGATATAGGTCTCCAAGTGCGCGGTCGAAGGCACCGAATCGGAAAGTTCGTAAAGATAGCCCCTTCCGCCGGCACGAGCCAACATCTGATTCTGCTCGAGTCTGGACGCGACACTCGCATAATCGATGCGCATGTCGTTCTCGTGAAGACTTTTCATCGCCTGGTAGATTAAGATGTGGGATTCCTCGAAGAAATCTTCGTCGGCCAACTGATCGATGACGGCGACGATGACTTTCGGGTCCAAAAAGATCGTCCCGAGGACCGATTGCTCGGCCTCGCGATGATAGGGTAGCGTCTTGGGCATGCCTTATGACCTACTTTTCAACGATATGCACTTCGAATTGGGCTTTGATATCCTTGTGGAGATTGACACTTGCCGTGTAAATACCGACCGAGTTGATCTCGCTTTCGAGTTCGACCTTTTTACGGTCGAGCAGAATGCCGTGCTCCTGTTCGAACGCTTCGCAGATCTGTTTCGTCGTCACGGAGCCGAACAGTTTGCCGTCCACGCCGATCTGAATGGCGACGACGACCTTCTTGTTGTCGATCTCCGATTTGAGTTTCTTCATCATCTCGATGTGGCGTTTGGCTTTCTCTTCCTCTTCCTGTTTCGCCTTTTCGATCGCTTCCACGTTTTCGTCGTTGGCGATCATCGCCTTTTTCTGTCTGACGAGAAAGTTCGCGTAACCGTTGGCCACTTCGATGATCTCGTTCTTATTCCCTTTACCTTTGACATCTTCGAGCAATATGATTTTCATGGGTTCTCCTCCTCCGCCATATTCGGATTCGATATGGTTCTTGATCGATTTGTAAACCTGTCTGACCGTACTTCCTTCGACTTGTGCCGCAGCGCTGTTCAAGTGTCCTCCACCCCCGAGTGCCTCCATCAGAACCTGAACGTTGACCGATGAATAGGAGCGGGCACTGACGCCGACGGTATCCTCCTTGGCCCTCGCGATGGCGAAGGCGGCCTCGACCCCGTCGATGGCGAGCGCCTCTTCGGCGACCTGGGCGAGCAGAATGCGATCCTTATGCAGTTCGTGGGTGACGATGAACGCGAAACGGTCAAGATGGATTTCGATTTTGGTAAGCAGTTTGTTGATCGCGAGTGTTCGCTTCAGATCTTTTCTGAGCCACGTCTTCACTTCGAAGATGTCGGCTCCGAGCTCTTTCAACCGAGCGGCGACTTCAAAGGTGCGGGCATTGGTCCGAAAGGTGAAATTGTTGGTATCGACGACGAGGCCCGAATACATGATCGTCGCTTCGAATTCCGAGATTCGGATCTCGTCTTCCATATTGTAGAAGTTGAGCA
>JAGYNT010000141.1 GCA_018399615.1 Acholeplasmataceae bacterium | reverse complement strand
TCCCTGGTCAACCGAAAGACTCGATCCGTTCAAATAATCGAATGATTCGCCGTTCATGCGAGGTATGTTCTGACGAGTGATTATTCAATATAGTCACAATAAAGTAAGAAAAAACAATAAATGATAAGATAAAATCAATAAAATCAATAAAAATATACACAAAATCAATAAAAATCAATAAAAAAGTGAAAAAAATCAAAAAAAGTCTTGACAAACAAACAAGATATTAATATAATCAAGGTGTAAGTTAAAATTATTAATCGATATGGCAGTCGAAGAAAACAAAACAAACTTACAAATAAACATAAACAAGGGAGAAATGAAAAATGATGAAACTTATCCAAACCAACAATCAAAAGGCACGCGAAGAGCGCGTACATTACCAGAGTGAACAATTGATTAAAAAGGGAGAAGAACAATGGCTGAATTATTAAGACGATTCAAAATGAACCTCATCCAAACCAACGAACAAAAAGCACGCGAAGAACGCGTACATTACCAGAGTGAACAATTGATCAAAAAAGGAGAAGAACAATGGCTAAATTACTGAGAAACATCAAAACGAAGCACATGCTCAAAACATACCAGACAGAACAATTGATCAAGAAAGGAGAAGAACAATGGCTCTTCTACTGAAACCCCTTTGTCTGATCGTTCTCCTTCTCGCATTGACGGGATGTACGATCACGACCGACCAAGAAGCACTCGAACCGGTCGACGATTCGAACGAAGCGTCCTATGACGCACGCAGTGGTACGGTCACCGAAGATGGTGCGTGCCTACAATATCAAAACCTCGAAGGAAACGAAACACTATACGTCCTCAAATCGAATCACACCTATACGATCGACGTTCAACAACGAACCCAAGAAGGTGAACTCGGCGTCGTACTGATCGATTCGTTCGGTCGGGTCCAAGTCTTAAGAGAACGAAACTTAATCGAATGTCTGCATGGCGATTATGTCATCAAGGTCTTCGGAAATGGTGGAAGCGGTACGGTCTCGATTTCTCTTGAATCACGGGATCTGGCGATTGCCAACGGATAAAAAAAGAGGAACCGCTCGGTTCCTTTTTTTGTCAGAGAATGAAGAGTATGCCCAATATGGCGATCAGATTCGATAGAATGTGTACGGCGATCGGAGCCCAGATGTTTCTGTCGTTGCGCAAATAGATGATACCGAATATGATTCCCATAACGAAGTAGCTGACGCCATTGATGAGTGCTTCCTGGATTGAGGCTTCACCGATCAGATGGATTGTTCCGAACGCAAGAGTGGAAACGATAATCGCGATCTTATCGGATCGAATCAAACCGAAGATCGCCTTTCTGAAAACGAGTTCCTCGACGATCGGACCCATGATGATCGCCGATAACAACATGAAGACGATGCCGTTGGAAGTCAAAGCCTCGATAATCGTCAACTGGTTGACACTTTCTCCGATGTCGATGGCAAACAAAGAACTAAGGGCATTGGACAGGACGTTTGAGATGAGATTTCCGGCAAGAAGATAGAGATAACCGATGATGATAATCGCGAACCAGGTGTTCTTGATTTTCAGGAAGTCTTTGAAATCGACGATCAGATCATGTTTCATGATCAGAATCAAACCGGGTAAAAGAACGAGATAGATCATGAAATTGAGTAAACTCATTCCGAAAGGTGAAAAATCGGTCACACTACCGGAAATGGTCGTTGCCTGATCGTGA
>JAGYNT010000140.1 GCA_018399615.1 Acholeplasmataceae bacterium | reverse complement strand
GATACGGATTGATAGGTCGTGTAGTTGACGCTCTTGAGACCAAAAGCCTGCCTGAGCGGAGAAAGAACATGGACCGACTGAATCGTCGAGCAATTGGGATTGGCGATGATGCCTTCGAATCCGATGTCATGGTCGTTTACTCCGGGAACGACGAGAGGATACCCTTTCATTCGGTGGGCATTCGAATTGTCGATGACAAGAGCACCATGACTGACCGCGGCTGCGGCATAGCGCTCACTGACGGATGACCCCGCACTGAAAAAAACGACATCCATTTCCTGAAAGGCGTCCGGGCTCAACGTTTCGACCCGGCAATCACGACCGAAGGCCTTGATCCTTCTGTCGATCGACCGATCGGATGCGATCAACTTGAGGCGATCGATCGGTATCCGACTCTCTTCGAGAACGTCGATGATCTTACGACCGACGAGACCCGTCGCTCCGACGATCGCGATCTTATAGGCGGACTTGCTCGTGAATTCTGGCATAAAAAACGATTTCCTTTCCATGTGCTTCAAGAACCGTTCTTTGAATCGGTCTCGTGATGATGAAATGACCGTGCCTGGTACGCGTGATCGACGAAAACGCATCCGCGTCCTTCACTTCCAAAAGATAGGAAGCGGTTCTCAGGCTTGTCCGATTGTCTGAAGGCCTGTCTTCGACGCCGTCCGCGACGACGTAATAGCGATTCCTATGAATCAACATGAGATCATGGACCATGGCTGCGGCCGTCGTCTTCTTCCCAGCGCCTTTGCCGATCATGACGAGACGTCCTCTTTGCTCGGTCTCAAACAGGATGACATTATTCTCATGTTCCACGGATCCCTGCAGCGATCGGTCTTCGACGATCATCGGTTCAACGGAGATGACCGTGTTTCCGTTTTCGGATCCGGCCTGTGCGACTTGCTTCAGGCGCCAATCGCGTGACTTCAGAAAAAGGGTCATCGACGGTGTGATTTCTTTCAAACCGATTCGGCATACGTCTTTTCGGTCAATCTCCGTCCCAAAGGCGATACGCGCCATGATCATGATCTTTCTGAGGGCGTCGACCCCTTCGAAATCGTCACGGGGATCCGCTTCCAGAAATCCCTGATTCCGTGCTTTTTGAACCGCCTCGGAAAAAGTCAGACCGGCATGGACATGCGTGAGCACGTCGTTGGTCGCGCCGTTCAAAATGCCTTCGATCCGTGTGATCCGATCGGAATCGATCAATTCGACGAGCGAAGAAATGACGGGCACTCCGGCAACGACGCTCGCTTCGAACAGAAAAGCGACCCCTTGCTTTTTTGCGTGCGAAACGAATGCATGAAAGTCGTGATCGACGACTTCCTTGTTCGCCGTAATCACGTGAATTCGATCATGGATCGCCCGTGTGATCATCGCTTTGGCCGGATCCAGTCCGCCCATCGCTTCGATGATGACATCGATCGTGTTCGATTTGAAAACATCGTCGACGCGATCGGTGAAAAGATGTCTCGGTACGTTCCCCCGATCTTTGAAAAGATGTCTGACGAATATGCACTCGATCGATACGAGCGTATCGTATGGCGGTTTTTGAAGCATGTCGTAGACGCCGGATCCGACGACGCCGAATCCCAGAAGAGCAACACGCAATCGTTTCATATCCTCACCCCTGACTGATGATTTTAACGCCTTCATGATCGATCTCGACCTTCCGGATGTCCCAGGTCGAATCGAATTGTGAATGGTCTAGG